>JAEZDS010000166.1 GCA_023433205.1 Bacteroidota bacterium | reverse complement strand
GTTCTACAAAGCACTGCGTAACCGCGTTCCCGCAGTAGTTTTTTTACCCGTAGTACTTTTTCATGCCGTAAATCATCTGATCCTGTATTTCGCCAGCATGACGTTTACAGAGGCATTTTACTTTTTCCTCCAGGGTTTGCTGTTTTACAGTGCGGCGAAAATAATAGACCTTCAAAAAGACAGCTGGCGTGATATCAGGGCAAATTCTGGCGCATGGTTACTTTTTGGTCTTAGCATGTTTCTTATAAGCACCGGTAAAAGTGCCGCCATTGTAGTGATACCGGCTGTAATTCTATTTTTTATCATCGAAAAAAAGTACATCGCGCTTTTTTCGTCGCTGCTCGTTTATCTGTTGTTTAAAGTCCCCTACGAGATCGTAATAAAACTTGTTTGGAAAGCACAAAACCAGTTTAAGAACCAGGGTGCCATTCTGCTGCAAAAAGATCCATACGACGCTTCGCTTGGCAATGAGGACCTGTGGGGATTTGTAAATCGTTTTTTCGAAAATCTGAACCTTTCACTCAGCAAACGATTTTACCAGCTGCTGGGCTTCAGAGAAGACACCAGCACGGATACCTATATATGGTTAGCCCTTGGCACACTGGCACTGGCCCTTTTCGGCTTCTGGAAACTTTTGCGGCACAACAACAAACTGATGGTGCTGCTGGCTTTGTTTACCGGGGCTCAGCTTGTACTGTCCTACACCATACTTCAAACAAGATGGGACCAGCCCAGGATCACCCTGGTTTGTATGCCAATAATGCTGATGCTGATCTTTTACGGCATTTATGTGTTTTCCATAAAAAAGGAATGGCCGGTGATCTATCTTGGCACAATGCTTCTTGTTTCCGCCTCCGTTTGCCTCTCGTCTTTTAAAAGGGCCTCTGATAACGTGCCGGTGATCAAAAGAAATCTTAAAGGCGACAAATACTTTGGTTATACACCCGACTGGCAGAATTTTCTGAAGTGCAGCGAATGGTGCGCTGAAAACCTGCCCGACAGCGCACTTGTAGCCAGTCGAAAAGCTCCCATGAGTTTTGTTTATGGCAATGGCAAAAAATTCTTTCCTATTTACAGCGTTATACACCGCGATTCGGTTACCAAGCAATCAAACCCCGACAGCGCGCTGGTTTACCTGAAAAAAAATGGCGTTTCGCATGTAATGCTCGCCAGTCTCAGGGTCAACCCAAATTATCCGCAGGCAGGAATTATTAATACAGTGCATTACATTATAATTCCTGTCGCGCAGAAGTATCCAGACAAGCTGAAACTCATTCATACTGAAGGCCTCATCGAAGAAACCTATCTTTACGAGATCGTTTATTAAAGGAGACACATGTCACTAAGTATCCGTCTGGGAAATATACTTTACAAGAAAGCCTTTTTTCTGTACCGGCCGCTTTACCATCTTTTCAAAAACAAACAGGATGCGTTTGAGATATCGTTACTGAAAAAAGTGGTAGTGCCAGGAGCGGTAGTAGTTGACATCGGCGCCAACATAGGCTTTTACGCCAGCATACTTTCATCACAAACAGGACAGAGCGGCACCGTGCACTGCTTTGAGCCGGACGAAAAAAATTTCGAAAAACTCCAGGTTCACACCCGCGACCTTGCCAATGTGCGTATCAACAACAAAGCCATTGGCCCTGTGAGCGGAAAAATCAGGATCTATACATCAAAAGAACTGAATGTTGATCATCGCACCTACCGGCCGGATGACTATGCAACGGAAAAAGAAATTGAATCTGTGAGTCTCGACGACTATCTTTCACAAACCGGGAACCACAAAGTAGACTTAATTAAGATGGACATCCAGGGCTTTGAAATGCAGGCCGTACAGGGCATGACAAGAACTTTTCAGAACAACCCCCATCTTAAGATCATCTCTGAATTCTGGCCGTACGGACTGCAAAAGGCAGGAAGTTCAGCAACGGAATACTACGAATGGTTACAGCAAAAAGGATTCGATATAAGGCTGATCAGCAATAGCAGTCTGGAGCCACTAACGAAGGAAAAAGTACAGGAGCTGGAGCCTCTTGATAAATCACACTATTATAATATTCTGGCGACCAGGCAGCATGTTTAAGAAGTACCAAATCCCTTATGAGCTCGATGATCCACGGACCACCCTGGCGCACCGCGATATCATTCTGAAAAAACCTTTCCTGAAAAAGCTTTATAAAAAATGGTATGCTGTTTTTATTAAAAAGGCCAGAGAAGTAAACGCTGGAAAATATCTCGAAATAGGCTCTGGCGGAGGTTTTTTAAAGGAGGTGTTCCCGGAGGTGATCACCAGCGACGTGCTTGAATTGCCAAACATCGATATGATCTTCAGCGCTGAAGAAATGCCTTTTGCCGACGGCGAGCTCGGAGCAATTATGATGCTCAATGTATTTCATCACATTCCGCGGCCCTATCTTTTCCTCAGTGAGGCACAGAGAACACTGATAAAGGGAGGAAAGATCATCATGACAGAACCTGCCAACAGCGCGCTGGGTAGATTGATCTACAAAAAATTTCACCACGAACCTTTTGATGAGAAGGGTGGCAGAGAAATCAAACCTGGCAATCCGTTATCAAACAGCAACCAGGCGCTGCCCTATATTTATTTTGAAAGAGACCTCGAAGCGTTCAGAAAGTCATTTCCATTACTGAGGATAAAAGAAGTGAAGTACCACACGCCATTTTTGTACGTGTTAAGCGGAGGCGTTTCGCGCAGCCCCCTTCTCCCCTATTTTGCCTACAATATTGCGGCCACCACCGAATGGCTCTTAAAACCTCTTTCAAAACAGCTTGGTTTGTTCTGCACAATAGAAATCGAGAAGCTCTGATTCCGGTCGGACTTTAGCTTATCGCTCAACAATGACTTTCTGATACTTCAAATTATTGCCTTTATCATTGAAACGCAAAAGATAAAGGCCTGGCGCGTATGATGACATATCTAAAACACCTCTCCGAATATCTTGAGCCGAATATTTTCCCACGATCCGCATGTCTGAGCTGTAGATCTCAAGAAAGGCTACATCAGCCATCACGCCGCTAAAATACAGAACATCACTCGCTGGGGAAGGATAAAAGCAGTCTGTTTTCACTGACTTTAACTGGTTTGTAACAGCCGTTGTAACTGTGCCTGTATTTGTGCAAGTGAATGAAACAGGCGCCTGGTTCTTTTCGCTCATTGATTCCTGCACTTCGTTGCAAGTAAATGTCCCGCTATAAAGTGCGCCAACCTCCGCCGCTGTAACCGCCCGGTTATAAATACGCACCTCATCAATCTTTCCCCGCCAGCGTAGCGAGCCTCCGCTGACATCAGAGGTTCCAGCACCTATAAATACAGGGAGACTTTTATTGTTCAGCGAGCCGCCGTACTGACCTCCAGCAACAAGAACCCCATCCATGTACAGCGACTTGGTATTATTAACTTCGCTTACAGAAAAAACGTAATGATGCCAGAGATTATCCCAGTTTACAGGCTGAGTGATCCTTCCATTGGTGTAAATACTGCCATAATCCCACACCAGTCCAACCCCCGAATACATGGCACAGCCAACACATCGGTCGCTGGCATTGTCGGGCTCAAGCATAAACAAACAAGTCGAGGTCTGCACCTCGGCCTGTGCCCACATGCTGATAGACAGCTCATTGTTAGTTGTTATGTTGGTGAGACTGCACACTGCTATAAAATCGTTAAGTCCGCCGCTAAAATGGTAGACCTTGCCTGGATTATTCATCCTGTCGCTTGCAAGCGTAACCGACCCGGAAAGAACTCCGTGATTATTGTGACCCGACTGGTCGGAGGTATTGCCGTTAAAATCGTAGCAGACCTTTAGTCCGGAGCTGAGATTTATCTGAGCCTTGGAAAACAGGCAAAAAAGACTGGATAAGACAAAAACCAATGATCGAATCATTTTGGGATTTTACGTAAATTTATATTTTTTATTTCTTCACACAAATTTGAGCTCCCCGCGACAGTATTTTAACGAATACGCCAAAAAAAGACAGGAACGTAAATTCAGCGCTTATTACTGGAACGAGATCAGCAATTATGTTGCCTATTTTTCGCATGAAGACAGCAGCGTGCTTGAAGTAGGCTGTGGCAGCGGTGATCTGCTGGCCAGGATAGCCGGCTCTAAGAAAACGGGAATTGATTTCAGCCCTGAATACATCAGCTGGGCTAAACAGAAACATGGCGATAAAGGAATAGAGTTTCTGTTGATGGACGCCAACGACATCACACTCACTGAAAAATACGACCTGATAGTGATCAGTAATCTTATCGGTTTTGTGAGTGATATTCAGCAGGTGTTTGAGGAAGTGAAAAAATGCTGTCATGCCAATACCAAGATCATTGTTCAGTATTACAACTCGGTGTGGGAACCAATGATCAAACTCGCTGAGTTTACAGGATTAAAGAAAAAAACGCCTACCCAGAACTGGCTGAGTACGCGCGACATCAACAATCTGCTTTTTATCTCGGGCTTTGATGTTTACCGCAACAGCAAACGCCTTATTATTCCGTTTTACATTCCGCTGCTCTCCTTCCTGTTTAATCGGTACCTGGCAAAGTTTCCTATCTTCAGATTTTTCTGCCTTAACATTTACAGTTTTGCTACGCCGTTGCCTGCAACGAACCCTGAAACCTATCTGAAAAAATACAGCACTACAGTGGTTATACCCGCCAGGAATGAAAGCGGGAATATTGAGAACGCCATTCTGAGGATGCCTGAATTCGGCAAACACATCGAGATCATTTTTGTAGAAGGCAACAGCACCGACGATACCTGGGAGACCATTCAGAGAATCCAGTACAAATACGCCCATACACACGACATAAAAATTATGCAGCAGAAAGGCAAAGGCAAGGCCGACGCAGTGCGTGCCGGCTACAGTGTTGCTACCGGCGACATACTGATGATCCTTGATGCCGACCTTACTGTTCCACCTGAAGATCTGCCTAAATTTTACAACGCCATCGCCGGTAACAAAGGCGATTTTATCAATGGCACCAGGCTGGTTTACCCTATGGATAAGGAAGCCATGCGATTTCTGAACTACCTGGGCAATCATTTTTTCAGCTGGGCATTTACCTGGTTGCTCGACCAGCGTTTTAAAGACACCTTATGTGGTACAAAGGTTATGTTCAGGCACGATTATATGAAACTGATCAAGAACCGCAGGTATTTTGGTGACTTTGATCCATTCGGAGACTTCGACCTGCTCTTCGGCGCCCATAAACTTAACCTCAAAATTGTGGAGGTTCCTATTCGTTACCGCGAACGCACCTATGGCAGCACCAATATCTCGCGTTTTAAACACGGGGTTATCTTACTGAGAATGTGCTTTTTTGCCAGCAGAAAGTGTAAGTTTATTTAGGGCCTGCTGAAAAACTCCCTTTTCTTGGATTAGCGGGGTAAAGGGCGTATTTTGCTGATAAAATCTGCAAGGAAATATGCCAAAAGCGTCAAAAATCCGTGCATCTAAGCAATCGTATCAGAGT
>JAEZDS010000151.1 GCA_023433205.1 Bacteroidota bacterium | reverse complement strand
TTGGCACATAGTTGCCGATACCCCCGGCCCTGGCAACACCAAGAACCACCTGCATGGCACCGGCGAAAAAAACTGCCGCTACAAAAGCTTCGAAAGTGCCCAACACACTAATGGCCATAAGTACGATAGAAGTAAGTCCGGCCGCGGGACCACTTACACTTAAAGCCGAGCCGCTAAAAGCCGTTACAATAATGCCTCCGATTATTCCGGCCAGTAAGCCTGCAAACAATGGAACGTTACAGGCCAGCGCAATACCAAGGCACAATGGTAATGCAACAAGAAAAACAACAACACCTGATTTTAAATTAGTTAATATAGAATTCATAAATTTTTTGAAATTAAAGTCCGGAAAAAATTAGCACAGCAGCAGGCTATGCGGTATCAGGCTTGTACTCTGGGAGGTGGCGTGCAGTTTTCCTTCACGGGTGGGAGGTAATTCTCACTCAGAAAATGATGGTAAACAGTTTTTTTGTAACGATAATAAAGGTAATCGGGAGTTGAAAAACGGAACAGGTCTTCGTTACCCTGCGGGTTTTCATCTCCGCCATCTTCACCCTCACAGTCATTTGAGGCTTCACCCCCTCGCTGCTCAAATTTTTTACTGCTAACCTCCTCCTCAAGGATTGGAACGTAATTAAAAACGGTATATAACATGCCGCTTAAAAAAACGAGTAAGAATATGTGTGTGAGGATTTTCAAAGCCGCAAATCTAAAAATATTTGGTGAATCTCTTGTCCCAAATAAACAAAAGGAACTAAAAGAAGGCCTGGTATTGCAGAACTGCCATTCCTCTGCGGGCAGACCTGAGAGAAGTGCCGCGCAGGGTGGAGGGATCTTCAGTAAAGACAGGACGATCCTGATAATTTAACGAGATCTTTGAATGGTGTTTGTTCAGCAACCAGTTAAAGCCGGCATTCCACACAATTACCGGCTGATCAAAAGCCTGGTAGCTGGAATAGGTGAGGTCGGCAAATGGCTGTAGAGTGCCGGCAGTATTGAATAAGCTGTCTTTTAATTTATAACCGGCCTGCAGGTAGAGCTGCTGCCCCGTGCCAAACATGGCGTATGCATTTCCGAAGCCACTGTAACGCTGCACCTGCGGATTAACTGAGGTGTTGGCCGGGTTCATAACACCAAGCGTGCGGATGTGATTTGGTCCGAAATCAAAATCAAATAATCCCAGGTATGCAGTAAATGCAGTTTTTTTAAGTGTGTTCACCACGTGATCGAAATAGAGGTCAACCGCTACAAGTCTCATGGCGGTATGAGCCATTTGGCCCCTGGTGTCTAAATGCCGCATGGCTTCTGGCTGATAAATAAAACCTGCCCCCAGATTGAATACATTTTTTTCACCCAGGTAGCTTCCGGCTGTGTAAGGCATGGTATTGTTTTCTCTTTGAAGGAACTGCCACATAAAATATCCCTGTGCCTGCAGATTAGGCAGAGCAGGGGAGAAGACCGAACGGTTTGCTATACCTCCAAGTGCAGTGTCGATTGAAGGGCTTGCAAGCTGCACCGGCATGGGTTTGCTCAGCGCAACGCGGTAATCAAAGGCGCCTATTTTCCCTTTGGCATATAAACTGAGTTTCCGCAGGAACTGATCGCTAACATCGTTGGTGGTTTGCTGAAACAGTGGCGCATCGTACATTAATGTGCTCGCAATTGAAGGGGCCGCGTAACGCGAGAGTCCGCTCCAGCCGGTTAATCCACCACCCGTAACAAGATGCTTGCCAATCACTTCATAATCGGCAGTAAGGTCATGAAAAAATGCGCCGGCTTTGCGCTGACTGTTGGCATGGAAGTTATTCATGCCGAATTGCGCGTAAATAAAGGTTCTGCTTCCCACGTTGCCAAAGAGCTGGAACCTGGCCCTGCGGATGCCGATGTCGAATGGTTTTGGAGCCGTATAGTTGGTCTGTCCTCCGAAATTCACGGCAGACCCTGGATTATGATCTGTGTACCTGGTCCACACCTGTACTGCAGCGGTAGCTCTCACCCAAAAACTTGTATCTTTTGAAGAACGGAAAACCATGCCCTCTGACTGGGCTCCGGAAAACAAGGGCTGTATTACGGCGAAAAATAATAGGAACGATTTTTTCACAGCGCAAAAATAGAAGCTTTTGTTTAATTGGTTCCAAATGCGCTTCCATCGCAATACGGATCTGATATCCTGGTCAGAAATACAAATGTTCTGAACCTCACCGCGGCCCGCATGGTTCATGCTTTATGAGCAATGGGCTCATTTTTATTTTGCTGCTGTTAAATATTACAAAAGAACAGAGGCAGTTTTGAATTTACTGTTTCATCCATAAAAAAAAGCAGGGCACTGGCTCTGCTTTTTTCTGGTTTCTCCTTATTACAATCCGAAAGTGATGCTTAATTCGAGTCGTAAGTTTCCGTTTCTTTCTGTAACCGAATTAGCCCCGTAAATATCCATCAGTCCATGGTAGTAGGCTGCGTCAAGCCCCAGCCAGAGTCCCTCAACCAGTCTGTAGTTCAGACCTGCCGAAGCATTTACTCCGAAATCGAAATCCTGATAGCCGGTACCCTCAGCCATGTTTACACCAAAGGTAGGACCGGCCGCAATTCTCGGACGAAGTTTCGCATCGCTCGCCCCCATTGCATACAGAATACGAACAGGTACACGCAGGTAATCAATTTCGGAAGTGGTTGCGCTGCCGTCGATGAGTTCAATTCTTCCGCCCTCTGATGAATACAGGATGTCGGCACCAAATCCCAGGTGTTCTCCGGTCATGTAGTTGGTTGTAAGCCCCACAAGCCATGAGCCGTTAAAACCTCCGCCATAGGGCGCTACAAAAGAATGGCCAAAGCCTGCTTTGCTGCCAATGGTAAATCTTGGATCGGATTGTGCAGCTGATAAACCTGTAATAAAGAAGGCCGCGAGTAAAAGTATTTTTTTCATGTTGCTAGATTTTATCTTTTTGCTGTCTGATGAAAAATATATACCACCTGCGCTTTTTAACATTTTGCTTAAGGTGAGGAAATGCCCCGGGGCTGCCTTATTTTGTTGTAGAGTAGTTTCTACAAGATGTGTTTTGCTGCCCTTATTTCAGCCTTCAGAAGCTGCACCCGCTTAGCACAGATTTTGAGGTGTAAAAAGTCAAAAAGCGGAACTTTATGGTAATCTTTTTTAAAACGATATTAAGGCTGGCGTTTATCGCAGGGGTGGTATTTCTGTTTTTTACCGCCTGCTCCTCACACAAATATTGCGGCGACAACACCGCCAAAAAAAAATATAGCAGCAAAAGGTATCGCACTGCATTGCAGGAGCGCGACTCGCTGTGTAATGTGGCCCGACAGCGTGAACAGGATATATCAGCGCTGCAGCAGCAGAATGGCGCACTTGAACAGGAGCTTGCAAGCCTTAAGGCGCAATACCAGGACTTTCAGAAATCATCCGGATCGCAACTGGATAAGCTGAGCTCTGATCTTGGCAGCAAGGAATCGATGCTCAAACAAAGAGAGGCAAGGCTAAAACACCTGGAAAGTATACTCAGGAAGCAGGATTCAATGCTCACCCGACTTAACAACTCTGTAAAGAACGCGCTGCTGGGTTTTTCGCCGGATGAATTGACCGTAGAAATGAAAAACGGTAAAGTGTATGTATCATTAAGCGACAAATTGCTCTTTAAGTCCGGTGATGCCAATGTACAATCGCAGGGTAAGGATGCTCTCAGGAAGGTTGCCGAGGTTCTCAATAAAAATCAGGATGTAAGCATCGCCATAGAGGGGCACACAGATAATGTGCCGGTAAAGACCGCGCGTTATCAGGATAACTGGGATCTGAGCGCAGCCCGTGCCACAAATGTAGTACGATTGCTTACAAATGAATACGGCATGGATCCCCTGCGTGTAACTGCTTCCGGAAAAGGTGAATTTGCTCCAATTGCGGATAACAGTACCACTGAAGGAAAAGCAAAGAATCGCCGCACAGAAATTGTTTTATCTCCCAACCTTGAAGAACTAATGAAGCTGATCTCTAAAAACTAGTAGCATGGAAACAAAACTTTCACTTTATCGCAAGATCAAAAGAAAGACCAGTTTACTGAACTTTGGTCTGTTCTGCCTCTGCAAACTTTGCCTGGGTTAAGTTTGTACTTTATGTACTTCTTTTTAAAACCTGCCATTGGGCGGGTTTTTTTTTGAATCGGAATAAGGCCGGGGGCGAACGGAAATGTCTTACCTCGTTTAAGAGCTAAAAATGAGGAAGCCGTGCAAAACGCACCATCCGCTGTCAGTTATAAAAGAACAGGTCACAGCTCCATCCATTTTGAACTGTAGGTTGAAATGTTGGCAACGGCCTGCAGAAAAAGCGCCATGGTCAGCAACATCAATATTTCAGAGATCCAGGTGGCAAAAGGAAGTTTAGGAACTAACGTCATCACTTGTCCGCCGATAACTCCCCAACAGAGCGCAGTGGTTGTTGAGCGTTTGAAAAGTGAGAGGTTTTTTATATCAGTATTTTATGTACTTGTTTATATATCTAAAAGATCTCAGTCAGGTACCTGCATGCAAAAGCGAACCTTATCAGGCAGATGATGACAAAAAAATCCGCGGTTGCTGCCGCGGATTCTTTATCACTTATATGGTTCTTTGCCTCCGTTTTTGGTTGGATCTCTCGGATCGGCCTGAGGGGGCTTTTCAACTTCCCTGTCAGGTGTCTGATCGGGGTCGTTGTTCGGATCTTTGGGTTTGCTGGGCTCGTTCTTCTCTCCCGGAGGAGTTGGATTATTGCCTTTCTGAACTTCAGGATCCTGTTGTTTGTATTGCGCTTTCACTGTGTTATGCTGAGTCACGCATGGCTTTCACCTTGTCGTGTCCTTTCAGCACTTCGTTGCGCTGGCGCTGAATTACCGAGAGTGCATCAGCTGGCAGTGCTTCAGGATGCTCAACAGCATCGTTGTAGTGCTTTTTGGCGTGGTCTTCGCCGTACTCGCAGGAAGAAAGGATTGCTTTGCGGTCGTTGCCTGTTACAGCAGCTTTAATGTCCATCCACACACGGTAAAGTTTTCCGGTGTTTTTTGTCTCATCGCTTGAAGGCTGCTCTTCACCTGCAGGAAGGAAAGTCCTTAATTCCTGCGCGAATTTTTCACTCTGCTGGCTGAATTCGTGAAACATTGCTTTGAGATCGGCGTCTTTTGCCTCTTCGGCCGCAGTTTTGTAACCATTACAACGATCGTTGTTAATTACGATAAGATCTTTGATGGTTGATGCTGTTTTTGTTTCCATAATAATTGATGGTTTTTAGGTTTATATTAATTATTGGTGCTCATGCCGCGAACGATCAACCGGGATAATTATCC
>JAEZDS010000145.1 GCA_023433205.1 Bacteroidota bacterium | reverse complement strand
CCGCTGATCCCCTCAGGCACCAGTTTTTTAATATCATCCTCCGCGTCCTGAAAGTAGCGGTCTTTGCTGCCCTTCTGCATGGCCTCAAGCGAGCCCATTCCGCGGTATGTTTTAAATTTTCTGCCCTCAAAAATGATGGTCTCTCCCGGACTCTCTTCAGTACCCGCGAACATTCCTCCCATCATAACGGTTCCGGCACCTGCGGCAAGTGCTTTAACCACATCTCCGGTAAACCTTATTCCACCATCAGCGATCAGGGGCACGTTCTTTCCTTTCAGTGCTCCGGCCACTTCCAGAATAGCGGTTAACTGGGGTACACCAACCCCGGCAATTACCCTGGTTGTGCAGATAGAGCCCGGACCAATACCAACCTTCACTGCATCGGCTCCCGCCTTTACCAGGTCGAGAGCGGCTTTTCCCGTAGCGATGTTGCCTACGATCACCTGAAGGTCAGGATACTTTTTTTTAACCTGCTTCAGCATCTCTATTACTCCTTTGCTGTGACCATGGGCGGTGTCAATTATCACAGCGTCTACACTTGCGTTAACGAGAGCATCCACGCGTTCCATTGTATCGGCAGTAACACCAACCGCTGCTGCCACACGCAATCTTCCTCTGTCGTCCTTACAGGCGTTTGGCCTTACCTTTATCTTGATGATGTCCTTGTAGGTTATCAGTCCAATCAGTTTGTTGTTCTTATCAACCACCGGCAGCTTTTCGATTTTGTGCTGCTGCAGAATTTCCTCAGCCTTTTTGAGTGTGATCCCCTGGCTTGCAGTGATCACCTTTTCTTTGGGCGTCATTACTTTTGTAACGTTCTTATTGTAATTCTTTTCAAAACGCAGATCGCGGTTTGTTACAATGCCGGTAAGCCTGCCCTCAGCATCCACAACAGGAATACCCCCTATTTTATTTTCGGCCATCAGCCGCAAAGCCTCTCCTATTGTTTCTTCAGCTGCCATGGTAACAGGGTCGCTGATGAGTCCGCTCTCGCTTCTCTTAACCTTGCGCACTTCTGCCGCCTGAGCCTCAATACTCATGTTCTTGTGCAAGACCCCGATGCCGCCTTCCTGAGCTATAGCTATGGCCATTTTGTGCTCGGTTACGGTATCCATTGCCGCTGAAACGATAGGTGTATTCAACCTTATCTTTTTTGTGAACTGCGATGAAATATTGACTTCGCGTGGTAAAACTTCGGAATAATCCGGAACCAGTAATACGTCATCGTAAGTAAGTCCCTCCGGAACAAACTTAGCTGCTAATGAATTGGAAGCCATTGAAAATGAATTTTAAGGGTATTTAAAATTCGGGCAAATATACGGCTTTTTTTTAAGATTCTCTCTGCCCACTAGTATAAGGACCTGGATGCGCCATTTTTCAACGCAGAAATTGTAGCTTGGTTCTGCCAGTGAATAAATGGAATAAAGACTGAGGTCGGAGCATACGAATAAAACAATTGATTTTTCGGGTTTGATCCTCCTCAGTCAGCAGATTCTTTCTGTGCCTGGGCAACAATGGGAGGATACTGTGGGATGCTTGATTTTCTAACTACATAGTGCTACCTTCACTATGTAAATTGCTCAGAAAAAAAATAAGTATTACAAAATAAACCCAATACCGGCACTGCAAAAAAATACGCGCATGAAGATTCGCGACCTGAAACACTCTTAAATTGGGCTCAGGCCATAAAAGCAAGTGAAACTGCTTCAAAAAAAACATATCATCCCGGTTTTCTTCCTACTGCTTCCATTGTCAGGTTCCTTCCAAAACGAAAACAGCAAATGGTTTTTTGGCAACAGTGCAGGATTGGACTTTATGACCAGTCCTCCTACAGTTCTCACGGGTTCCCTTAATACCATGGAGGGTTGTGCTTCAATAGCAGATGTGTCAGGGAATCTGCTGTTTTACACTAGCGGCAGCATCATCTATACCGCCTCTCATACCATCATGAGTAATGGTTCAGGGCTAATTGCAGGATCAGGTTCCACCATGCAGGAAGCCCTTATCGTCAAAAAACCAGGAAGTGCTGATATCTATTATGTCTTTTCTCTTGGTGCCTGGGGTAATGCCCCTTTATATTATTCAGAAGTAAACATGAGCCTTGCTGCCGGCAGCGGTTCTGTGACAAGTCTCAACAATCTTATACATGCTAATTGTTATGAAAAAATGACAGTTGCAAAACACAGCAACGGAACTGACTACTGGGTCATCTTCCAGGACAATTTAACCAACTTTAGAAGCATTTTGGTTAGTGCAGCTGGTGTAAATACGGTGAGTGTTATCTCGCCCGTTGGATCATTCGCTTTTAACGGTCAAGGCTTCATTAAAGTATCGCCAGACGGAACGAGAATTGGTTCTACGCATAATACAGGCCCTTGTGCTTTATATGACTTTAATCCGGGCACAGGTGTTATATCGAATCCACTGGTGCTTCTTTCAGGAACCTATGCTCAAGATTGTCAATTTTCACCGGACGGTAGCAAATTTTATACTAGTGGGGTGCTGCAATGGGATTTATGTGCAGGAACTCCTTCAGCTATCATAGCCTCAATGTATAGTGTTACTACTGGATTTAGTCATGGTTCCATGCAACTGGCTCCGGACGGTAAAATTTATCTGAGCAAAATGTTTTCCACAAGTCTGGGTGTCATCAATAATCCCAATAATGCCGGTGCTTCCTGCAATTATATTAACAATGGCATAAGTTTAGCCCCAAATAATTGCCTTGGAGGGCTACCGAACTTATTGACCAATACCTTCACTGCCCCTCCGCCCCAATTCACTTCAAATATTAGCAGTCAATTGGGCTGTCAAACAGCTTCTTTTACCGCTCCCACGTTATCTCCAAGCTGTGCGAATTCTATTTATTCTTTAACAGCTTACTCCTGGAACTTTGGCGATCCCGCTTCCGGCTCTACTAACACATCGGTGATCAGTAATCCTTCGCACGCCTTCAGTTCCCTTGGTACGTATACCGTACATCTCGTTTTGAAATACTGTTGTGGTCGCCTGAATGACACGCTAAGTACCATTGTTACCATCAGCCAAAACTGCCTTTCCGTGGCCAGTACCTCCATCACCTGCGCCAATGGGGGTAGCGCAAGCGTCACAATAGCAGGTGGCACCGGCCCTTATACTTACAGCTGGCTTCCGACAAATCAAACTACTTCTGTTGCCACAGGCCTATACCCCGGTACATATACCGTGTTTGTGTACGATCAGGGCAGCAATATAACAAGCAGCATTACAACAGTATTTACCTCTCCAATACCACTAGCCGGCAGTCTTGTAACCACAAATACTGTTATTTGCAATGGCATAAAAGATGGTGCAGCACATATTGGCAATGTCAGCGGTGGTACAGGCAATACATTTTTTTGGTGGAGTAATGGCATTAGCACTTTTACCTCAGCCTCTAACGCAATCACAGGGCTTGGTCAGGGTTCCTGGACAGTGATTGCTACCGACCCATTATCAGGCTGCTCTTTTAGTCACGAATTTAACATCATCACTACCACTTCGCCCTCGCTAACCGTGTCATCAGAGTTGTCACAGGTATGCAAGGGCGGATCAGTGAATATTTTCGTGTCAACTAACGGCACCCTCATAAGCTGGTTGCCTGCTATAGGGTTAAACACTACAAACGGCCCCAGTGTAACCGCTAATCCTGGCACTTCACAAATTTATACCATAACAACCCAAAATAATGGCTGCAAAACAAAAGGCACCGCTTCGGTAAATGTGCTGGCACTTCCTTCCGTAAGTATCAGTACTTCAAAAAGCATTTACTGCCCGAACGAAACTATTGTTCTCAGTGCCTCGGGGGCGAAGGATTACAATTGGGACTCGCCTCAGGGAGGCATGGTTTCAGGACAAACCGCAAGTTTCACCATTAACTACAATCCTTCACTTTATAGCTATTTTAACGTAACCGGTATCGATTCCAATGGGTGCAGCAATACCGCCAGTTTGCAAATAAAACTCATACCGCCACCGCAAGTCACTCTCAGCACTAACATTCTGCAAGCATGTGTGCCTTTTTGCAGCCAATTTAAATTGATCACCGCTGCAAAAGATTCCTCTGTCTGGCCCCTGCACTGGCAGGTAGAAAATTCATTGTTTCAGATGCGAGAGTTAACATATTGTTTTACCAAGCCTGGCACCTATAGTATAATAAATACTTTTATTGATTCCGTTACTGCCTGCACCAGTACGGAGGCCATACACATCACCGCCTTTCAAAAATCTAATGCCGATTTTAATTATACGCCCTCCGAGCCGAGAGCACTGGCAGACGAGGTTTTATTTGAAATGACTACCGATGAAACAGAATTAAGAGACTGGAAGTGGGTTATTGATTATCCTGACGCAATTCCAATAGCTAACAACTCTAAATATTTCTATCACGCCTTTGAAATGTCGGGAAATTATCCGGTGGCGCTTATCGTGGAAAATAAAGTGGGATGCAGAGACACCTCCATTAAATACATACAAATTGAAGAGGATCTAATAATCTACATACCTAACGCGTTCAGTCCGAACGAGGATAATTTAAATGACATTTTTGTTCCGGTAACACAGGGGATAAAAGCTAGCACCTTACAGATTTTTAACCGGTGGGGCCAAAAAATATTTGAAACGAACAGACTTGGTGAAGGCTGGGACGGCACCTATAAGGGTAGAGCCTGCGGGCAGGATGTGTATATCTGGAAACTGCGTCTGATACCGATGAATTCTGAAGCGGGTGAAACTAAAAGGATAGGAGAGGTGATGTTGATCAGGTGATTTTACTGTAAATCCAAACTGCATTTATTTTCTAAGGTCAAAAAAGGTCTAAATTATTTGTTCAGCTCAAACAAATCGTGCTCACCACAACTCTCCGGTAATTCAATCAGGCAGTCAAAAAAAAAAGAACCACCCGCTGAAAATCTCCCAAAAATCGGCGGATGGCTCACATTTGTTATAACTAAACAAAACCCTTAAAGAACGTACTGCAAAATTACCGCTTCCTAACGCATCCCTGTATGCCGTTCAAACAAGTGGCTGGTTTTATCTCACAAGTGGGTGTTACCCCTAAACCTGCTGTGCAGCTGGATTCGCAGGGTGGCTTCGTTACAATTAGCGTGGTCTCAGCTCTTGTTAAGCCGTTCCATAAAGGTTTCCTTTTTCCGGCGTGAGATCTCTATCCTGCTGCCATCGGTCATCACAGCATAACCTCCATCTTCTTTAAGGAAACGAACCACATGGTTCATGTTGATCAGATGGTGGTGATGCACCCTGATAAAGTCTGATTCAGGAAGCAGCTCCTCATAATGTTTGAGTCCGGCACTTATGAGCAGCTTGCGTTTATCGCTAAGGTAAAAGGTGGTATAGCTGCCATCGGCCTCGCAGCGGATGATGTCTTTAATGTTCACTATTTCGTAAGCATTCCCGGTAGGCAAAGTAATTTTCTGAAAGTTCTCGTCGGCCTTTCTCAGGTGCTGAATAAGGAACTGCAGATTCTCCATATTGGGGGTGTTCTGCTTTTTACTGATCAGTCGCGCCACGGCTGCCTTCAGTTCATCAACATCAATTGGTTTAAGCAGATAATCGCAGGCGCTGTACTTGATGGCTTTGATCGCATGCGCGTCGCTTGCGGTGGCAAAAATGAGATCGAACTTATTACCCTGCACCTGTTCAAGCAGGTCGAAGCCGCTTCCATCGGGCATACTGATGTCGAGAAAAACCAGTTCGGGTTTGCTCTCTTTTATCACATCCACCCCTTCTTTTACATTGCCCGCCAGGTGGGTTACCGAAAGTTCCGGACAATTCTTTTCAATAAGCGCGGCGAGCATTTCGCGGCTTTTTTGCTCATCTTCAACTATTACAGTTTTTATCATCATTGTTTCAGGTGTTAACCTATAAGGGGAACATAAACCTCAACCCTGGTGCCGGCAGCTTTACCACGATCATCTTTAAGATCGGTAATGGTAACGCTGAGCTGCGAGTTGTTTGCGTCGTTCAGGATCCGCAAACGCTCTTCAGTGATCTTCATACCCATACTATGGTGTTTTCTCATGGGCATCGTCCTTCTAATTTCCGCAGCTTTTTCCCTGCCAATTCCATTGTCGGTAATAGTGCAAATTAAAAAATTATTTTCGGAATGTATGGCAATACTCAGTTTTCCTTTTTCGGGACGGGGATTAAGCCCGTGCAGGATCGCATTTTCCACATAGGGCTGGAGCAAAAGAGGCGGCATAATGTCATAGTCGGGGTCAACGCTTTCGTCAACGGTAATCTCATAATCGAATTTGTCCTCAAAACGCATTTTTTCAAGCTCCAGGTACAATTTAAGGGCTTCAATGTCTTCGCCAACACTTACCGTTGGTTTTTCGGAGTTGTTAAGGATGATCCTTACCAGCCTGGCGAATTTGTTGAGGAATTTAATGGCTTCATCGCTTTTGGTATGAAAGATATAATGCTGTATCGAGTTAAGGGAATTGAAGATAAAATGGGGATTCATCTGCGCACGAAGGGCCTTTAGCTCTATCC
>JAEZDS010000139.1 GCA_023433205.1 Bacteroidota bacterium | reverse complement strand
TTCCCGGGATGTAAAATATGGGAATCATCTTACCGGTTAATGGCATCAGTCCGAGGCTAGGCCAAAATTGTTTTGTAGCGCCAAATGCAACAATAGTGGGTGATGTAGAGTGTGGCCACGACTGCAGCTTCTGGTTCAATAGTGTAGTGAGGGGAGATGTTAATTATGTAAGGCTGGGAAACAAGGTGAATATCCAGGACGGCGCTGTTCTGCACTGTACCTATCAAAAAACCACTGTTGAACTTGGCAACAACGTTTCTGTGGGACACAATGCGATAGTTCACGGCTGTAAGGTACACGACAATGTGCTCATTGGCATGGGAGCTATTGTAATGGATAACTGCGAAATTGGGAGCAACACTATTATTGCCGCAGGAGCGGTGGTTACCGAAGGTACAGTTGTACCTCCCGGCTGCATTTTCGCCGGCGTTCCTGCCAAAAAAATAAAAGATATTTCGCAGGAGCTGATTGCTGGGGAGATCAACCGGATTGCTGAAAACTATCTGAAATACAGCGGCTGGTTTAAGGGCACTTAGCTCTTTGTGCGAAAAATGAGCCGGAAGAAGGAAAGGGATATTGGAAGGGCTGAACGATGCTCAATCTCTTCAACCTGCAAAATTGTTATTTTGCCCCTCTGTCATAACTTCCAGACGAGGTAGAATGATCTTTACGATTGTGCCTTCACCCTTTGTTTTGTCTGAAATTTCCAGGACGCAATCAGTGCCATACAGTCTGTTGAGAAGGCTGAGGCGCTGCTGAATGAAGTTGATTGCATGTGATTGCCTGTCTTCTTTTGTAACGACTTTGTTTTGGCGGCCTATACCATTATCCTCGATCGTGCATTGAATTGAACGCTTGTCAAAACCTACAAATGAAATTTGCAGAAGTCGTTCACCGGTTTTCAGCAGAAGTCCATGCCATATTGCATTTTCAACAAACGGCTGTAGCATCATCACCGGAATTTTTGTATCTTTTAGAGACAATCGCGGTTCTACTTTCAGGTCAAGTACAATGCTTTCTGAAAAACGTAAATTCTCTATTTCTACATACCTTCTCAGCAGATCAATTTCGGTTTCCAAAGTAATTGCATTGGTAAGGTTGTATTCAAGGAGCTTGCGAATCAAATGAGAAAACTTTACCAGGTAGATGTTAGCCCGTTCGTAGTCCTGCTCCAGAATGAGATTTTGAAGAGAATTAAGGGCGTTAAAAACGAAGTGGGGATTCATCAAGGCCCGGTTTACCCGCAACTCAGATTCGAGGTTTAGCATGACAAGTTCCATGTGTTGTTTTTCCTTTTTTATCGCCCTTCGTACTTGTCGTCTTACAATTAAAGCTGTGAGAATTACAGTAAGCAAAATACCTGCTCCTGTTGCAGACCATTGAAGTATAATCCTTCCCCTGTTAGGGTCAGGTGCTTCATAAAGTTTCCTTACTTCTTCGGGCTTCAGGATTACATCGTAGAAAGCGATGTCATCAACGATGATCTGAGCATACCGCTCATTTTTCTTATTGGCTGTGATACCAATCAAAACACTGTCTGCAGGGTGATAGGCTGTGCGAAATCCCTTCGAAGATTTTCCTTCAAGATTTCCATCAACATAAAGCCAGGCAGTATCATCTGACCAGGCTAAAACTAGGTGGTGCCATTCATAGAGAGTAAAGGGTTCAAGACCTGTAATGTTGAGCTGGGCCAAACTATCGCGTGAAATTCCAGCTGCTATTTTTTTATTTTCAACAAAGTAAAACAAGGCATAGGATTCATAGAAGTCGTCGGAGTTATTGTTTTTTGTGAGCAGAATTGGGTTGCCCCTGCTGCCACTGCCGGTGTGAACTTCCGCATCTACCAAAACCCATAATGAAACACTTCCGGTATCAGGTTTAAGTGCATGAGATGAACCCAGGTTCACATAACTTCCTGGCCGGCCAAAAATATATACAGCATGCCGTTCATTTCCGAATCTATCGCGAGTAAAAGTCACCTCACGCAGTCGTGCAGTTATTTCACTTACTTCATCAGACACTGAGCCATTGTTGAAGTTAAAGGAAGCTTGCGGCTGAGGTTGAGCATTAAAAAGGATTGCCGAAAGAATTAGAATAAATAGACAAATTTCCCGCTTCATTTAATTACTGAAAAATTACAAATGCTGTGATTAACGTATTCGGCAATAACTGGTTTTTGTTCCAAATAAAAAAACAATAATTATGGTTGTGTAGTGGAGGAGTTGTGCAAGTTTTCATTCAATACCTTCTGCACTATCATCTCATATTTTGTTCTTCTCTCTGAATCGTGATAAAGACTGTTCAGCCATTGCTGCGCTTCCTTGTAGTGATGCTCACTGATCAATACTGCTACCAGATTGAGTTTTGCCTCATCAAACCGGGGACTGATACGCGCCGCTTCACGGTACAAAACTTTGGCTTCGTTTTGCCGGCCAATTCTTACATAGGCTGAACCAAGATCGTTCAGAACATTGCGGTTATAGGGATTGGTTTTGTAAGCCTGTTCAAAATGCCGGCAGGCCTCTTCTATCTGTGTTAGTTCTGCAAGCGCATTTCCGCTATACCAGGTTAAGGGCACTGAAGTGGGGTCCATGTTGTATACAAAACTCTTCGCGCGCCGGGCATTATCGGTTATCATAAAATGCGCGGCTGCCTTCCGGTTATTGTAAAGCTCACGTGTATAGTATTCGCCTTTGATTCGCAGCAAACCTGCTATGACTATAAAGCTTAGCAGAGTAACGCAGCACGCAAGTACTAACGTATTGATGCGGAACGTTACCTGAGGAACTTTGGCCTGATTTGAGAAATGACAGACAACAGCCAGTAGTAGATTAAACCATAAAATATGTTCAGCTCGTTCGCGTGGAAAGTCAAATGCGCTTGCGGTTAAAAACCCAACTACAGCAACTATGCCAGCTATTGTTTTAGTGTTGGAGCTTTCAGGGTGGTTAAAAACACCTTTGGTCGCAGTGGCCAGCACGACCGCAAGAAAAGAGATGTAAAGAATAAATCCTAAAACGCCAGCTTCACTCAGAATCCACAGGAAGTCGTTATGCGGCCGCTGAAAGGTGTAATTCAGATCTTCAGCTCTCCAGATGTTTGTCAAAGTCATGTCGGGAAAATTGATCTGCCAGTTACCGGCACCTGCGCCCGTAAGAGGATTTTTCCACACCATATCAATTGTTTTGCTCCAGAGCTGCAATCTTTCTTTGTCGGCCATTGGTCCGGTGAGACCAGATTCATTGATCTGCCGCAGACCAATATCTACCAGAACCGGATAAATCAATAACCAGAACAATACCGCTGAAACAATAATTATCAGTGTGACAGCGAACAGGGACACCCGGATTTTTTTGTTTCTGAGAATAATCAGTAGCAATGCAGCGAAAAGGGCAAATAAAATACCCAGCCAAACCGCTTTAGTTCTCAGAACCAGAATCAATCCTGCCAGTACAACCACAAGGCAGAGTATCAGTGTTTTTCTTTTTGCGGTTGAATCTATAAGGGCGGGAACAAGAATAGCCAGGATCAGTAGCAGGAAACTTGAAAGTAAATTTTTGTGTCCGTGCAGGGCGGTCACCTTATACATTTCATCTTTGCTGAAGTTTTTAATCTGCAACAGGTCTGACGTTACCAATATTATTAACAGGACAGCAAGTACTATCGCTGCTTCATAGATTACTTTAAGGGTTTTAACGGGATCCTGCTGCAGAAAATATCTTGCCAGCACAAATACACTAAAACCTACTATCACTTTTGAAGCACTGAATATTGCTTCTGCGCTGTTCAGACTCCAGGAGACAGAAAGTGTGACCCACAGCGCAAAGACGCCATAGAGCAAAACCGGTAGATCAGCACAGACAAAGATTGTTTTTTTTTGGATTACAGGCAGAAGAAAAGCGACAAAACAGAGAAGAGCCAGCAGTGTGAGCCTGGGCGCGTGACTGAGATCAAGCACAAATGGCAAGCAGAAAAGGCTGGCAAGAACCAGCGCAATGGAAACAAAACGAGGGGGGACTGTTTTCACAATACCCTAAACTTACAGTAAAGCCACTAACTCAGCAAATTGAATACTTTACAGGTCTGGGCATTGCTATTTGGTGACGATCAAGCGAATAGCGCGATTTTCTGCCAGAATAAAATACATGCCGGGACTGAGTCCGCTGATCTCAATTTCTTCCTGACTACGGTTTTCATAGTGTCTTACTTCTTTTCCAAGCTGGTCAAGAATACGAACGGGGCTGCTGTAACTAGAACGAATAGTAAAACTGCCCTGCGTGGGGTTTGGGTAAACAAAAAGTTCTTTCCTGACCTGTTGAACTTCCTGAACTGCCAGGCACAATGAAACGTTTTGCACAAAAGTGGCAGATCCGGTACAGCCATACTGGTCGCTGCCAATAATTGTGTATGTACTCGTGCTCGCAGGCGTGAGCGTAAATACAGGTGCAGACGCTGAACTGTTAACGAAAATATTTGCGGTTGCTCCTGCGATTGTAACGGTAGCTGTTTGTTTCGGGCAAAGCGGATTGTGACTGCTGCTGACTGTGAACGTGGGCAATGGCCGAACGGTAACCGGAACAGAAACTGAGTAATGACAGGAACCAAGACTGGCAACAACGGTGTAGGTGGTGCTTACAGAAGGATTAGCCATTACACTGTAAGAGGAAGACGAGCTTAAACCTGTAGCGGGACTCCAGTTATACGAAATGGTAGAACTGGCAGCCTGGCTGGTGGCGCTTGCCATAAGCATGGTGGATGAGCCCTGGCAAAAACTGGTTTGCGATCCTGAAAAAGTCACTTCGGGTGTTTCAAGCACATAAATAACGTGTTCCACCGGGGCGCTGAAGCCGCTGCCGTTCTGCGCGAAACAGCTAAGGGTATAAATACCCATGCCCTGCGGAAAACTAACGTTTACCACAGATGTGGTATAACTGCTGAATGTGACGCCGAATGAAGGGTTACAAGACCAGTTGAACAGGGTGGGATTGTTGCTGGCAGAAGCAGTAAATGATGAAGGAGCTCCAGGTGCAGAGCAGGCTATAGCGGGCCCGTCAATTGGATTCATCACCGGTACCTGAGCATTGAATTCTGCTACCAAAAGCAGGACTAAAAGTAAAGTGAAAAGACGTTTCATTTCTTTCGGGAATTTTAGCAAAAATATGAAAATTTTTTAAAGAATCGAACAATGTTAAAGTAAAGCCACCTGGTCAAAACAGATACAAAAACCCCTATATTGTTAAATTAATTTTTAAATACGAATGAAAAACTTTACCACCGCTTTATTGGCTTTGATCATTTCAACCGGGGCAATGGCGCAGTCAGCCGCTATTAAAGATCAGCTTACTCATTATCAATATGGGAGCCAGAACCGTCTGGTCCTTGCCAAACCTGCCTCCTCAGTGAGGATCAGCGAAGCTCAGGCACCCGCCTTTGTGGCAGCAATTCTCAACAACCGTTTTAGCGCGTTGGAGGCGGCGCGTGAGCGCGATGATAATGGAACGGTGCATATCCGCTACAATATTTACAAAAACGGTATACGTTTATTCGGGAAACAGGTGGTAGCACACTTTAGCGATGGTATGCTGGAAGTTATAAATGGTGACCTGGAAATTAATTCCGGGAGCGAGTCTTTTAATTTTAATCTTGATGAGGGGCAGGCTCTCGTTCATGCTCTTAACAAAGTTGGAGCCAGCGAGTACATGTGGCAGAACGAGCAGGAGGCCCAGCACATGCGTCAGGTATTAAATGATCCATCTTTTACTTATTATCCTCATGGCGAAAAGGTTCTCTTCGAAAAAGAGGGAAATCTTCTTAGCGCCTGGAAGTTCAATATTTACGCAAAACAGCCACTTTACCGTGCCAATGTTTTTGTAGATGCGGTAAGCGGTAAGATACTTGATGAGCAGAATCTGTTGTGTAATGCAGATGTGGCCGGGTCGGCGGTTACAAAATACAGCGGCACCCAAACCGTAACCGTTGATCAGAACGGCAGTACTTTCCGGCTGCGTCAAAGTCAGCGTGGCCAGGGAATTGAAACTTACAATCTGAATAACGGAACCAGTTATTTTGGCGCCACAGATTTTACGAGTACCAGCAGCAGCTATACCAGCACGGGGTTTGATCAGGGCGCTACAGACGGTCATTGGGGCGCTGAGAAGACTTACGATTATTTTTTCCTTCAGCACCAGAGAAACAGCATTAATAATGCAGGACATAAGCTGCTCAGTTATGTGCATTACGGGAATAACTACGCCAACGCATTTTGGGATGGGCAGCGAATGACCTATGGCGATGGAAACGGATCATCATGGAGGATCTTTACTGCCCTGGATGTATGCGGGCATGAGATAACCCATGGACTTACTGATTTCACCTCGAATCTGATCTATTCCTACGAGTCGGGGGCACTTAATGAAAGTTTTTCAGATATTTTTGGCGTGGCTATTGAAAATTTTGCGCGTCCTTCAAACTGGAACTGGAAAATAGGTGAAGACATAACCAGCAGTAACGCGGGTTTACGAAATATGTCAAGCCCTAATAATTACGGAGATCCTGATACTTACAAAGGAAATTACTGGTACGGAGGTACCGCCGATAACGGTGGTGTTCACACCAACAGTGGTGTGCCCAATTATTGGTTTTATCTGCTGGTAACCGGCGGTTCCGGAACCAACGATCTTTCTCAAAGCTATTCCATTCAGGGCATTGGCATGACTGCCGCTGCCCGCATCGCCTTCAGGGCGCTTACAGTTTATTTTACCCCAACTACTGATTTTGTCTCTGCCCGGATTGGCTGCATTCAGGCGGCCAAGGATCTTTTCGGGGATTGCAGCAATGAAATGATTCAAACGGCAAATGCATGGTACGCGGTTGGTGTGGGGCAACAGGTATCTGCAAATGCTGTGAATCCTGACTTCGTGGCAGAAGTTGCGGAATTCTGCAGTCTTCCTGCAACCGTGAGTTTCAGCAATGCTACACCTTATGCTCAAAACTATACCTGGTACTTTGGTGATGGTGCGGTGTCATCTGCCCTTAATCCTGTGCATACGTATACAGCGGCAGGTAATTACAGCGTTAAACTGAAAGCTTCAGGCTGTACGCAATCAGACAGTGTACAGAAGCAGGCGTTTGTGGTTGTTGAACTTCCCGCAAAACCGGCGGTGAGTACAAGCAGTGTCTGCTATGGCAGCCCGGTTACGCTGTCTTCTGGTGTAAATAAGGGTTTTGTGCAGTGGTTTCAAAGTCCCACGCTTGCAAACAGCGTAAATTCCGGAAACAGCCTGGCAATAGCTTCAGTGACTGGCAACGCTACATATTATGTAAATAACACCTATACAACTGCGCCTTTGTTCGGCGGAATAAGTCTGGCAACCGGTGGCGGTTATCTTAACAACAGTTCACATTACCTGATTTTCGATGTTCTGCAGAACAGCACATTGAACACCGTGGTGGTTTACGCGCAAACAACAGGTTTGTGCACTATTGAACTGAGAAATTCTTCGAAGTTTGTGCTGGATTCGAAAATGGCCAGTCTTATAGCCGGGGCAAATACTTTAACACTGGATTTCGCCCTTACACCAGGGACCGATTATGAGTTGGGCCTTGCTTCTAATAATAATTCAAGTCTGCACAGATCTAACAGTAATGTTTCTTATCCATATAATGTAGGCAACTGTGCCAAGATCACAGGGTCAAGCGCCGGAGCGGGTTTTTACTATTGGTATTACAACTGGAAGATCACCCGTGCAAGCTGCGTGAGCGATGCTGCTCCCGTGAGTGTGGAAGTAATGGCATTGCCGCAGGTGTTTTTGAGCGCGGCTTCTGAAACCCTTTGTGTTGAAGATGAGGTTGCCCTTACCGGCATGCCTTCAGGCGGGACTCTTACAGGTGCGGGGGTAGTTGGCACCAGTTTTTACCCGGGAGCAACAGGCATGTACACCGTGTCGTATACTTTTACTGATGCAAATGGCTGTAGCGGAAGTGACGAAGTTCTGCTGATTGCCTCGGAATGTCTGGGGTTGGGGGAAAACGGCACTAATTCAATAAAGATGTTTCCTAATCCGGCAGCAGAGATACTGTTTGTTGATGGTCTCAGTTCCGGTATGCAGGTCCTGATCTTTGACGGCAGCGGGCGCCTGATCAGATCTGTGGAAGCAGAACAAAGCATGCAGGTTATTGACCTGAAAAATTATGCCGCCGGCCTCTACATGATAAGGGTGAACGCGAAAGATGGCGGCACTGTAATGCAGGAAAAACTCATAAGGCAATGATCAGATAAAAAACTGAAAGAGCTTGCGCAGAGGTTTTAAATAAAGTGTGTAGAATTTTGGCTGAAGACCGTTGATTGCCCAGGCGCGACGGTCTTCAGTATTTGCGGCCAGCCGGTTTTTCAGCGATACATTACTTTTGCCGCCTGCACGCATTTTGATGGTGAATTGAGGAAGGTAGCATATATGAATCTGATGTTTGTGTATAAAGCGCAACATCAGTTCATAATCGGCTGCGCTTTTCAAGGAAGTATTAAAAATGCCGAAGCGTTCATACATTTCTTTCCGTGCCAGAAAGGTAGGATGGGGAGGCATCCAGCCCTGTAAAAATGAACCCTTTCTGTAGTTGCCGCTGCGCCATTTCCGAATGATCTTATCTGTATTATAACGGTCAACATAATACAAATCACTGTAAATAGCCATACAATTCTGTTTTTGAAAAAGAGCAACGTAAGCGCTGATCACACCGGGTCCTGTGTAAAAATCGTCTGAATGCAAAAAAGCAATCACGTCACCTTCGGCCAGCGAAATACCCTTGTTAAGCGCGTGATACAGGCCTTCATCTGCTTCAGATATAAACTTGCTTACATGGATACGGTATCTGTCAATCAGCGACAGTGTGCCATCGGTAGAACCTCCATCCACTATAATGTACTCAATTCCTGGATAGTCCTGAGCGGCAACAGACAGAATGGTTTGCTCAAGGGTGTGAACTGAATTATATGTGACTGTAATTACAGATACCTTCATAACAAAAGAGCAAGCGCGAATTCAATCAGGGATGAAAAGGTAAAATCCGGCTCAATTTCATCTCTCCTGTGAGTGGAGATGTGTACAGTTTTCATGCCAGCATTTTTTCCAAACAATATATCGCTGGTGCTGTCGCCAACCATAATGCTCTTATTAAAATCAATTTCGGGAAAATCATTTCGGGCTTTCAAAGCCATTCCTGTTCCTGGTTTGCGATCGGGATGACCTTCTTCAGCCAGCTGCGGGGCGAAATATACCTTGTCTATCCTTCCACCATAAAAGTTAATTTCATATAGCATGTTTCGGTGAATCAGCTCCAGGTCTTCGGTTCTGTATAGTCTTTTTCCAATTCCCTGCTGATTGGTTACGACGATAATGGTGCCAAAAATCTTATTAAATATCTGTATGGCCTGCAATGCCTCATCAATAAATTCAAAATCTGACCAATGGCGAACATAATCATTGTCGAGCTTTTTGTTGATCACGCCATCCCTGTCCAGGAATAACGTCCAGCTTTTGTCAATCTTCAGATCCTCTAAGTTCATGCTGCGCCCGTTTATAGTCGGAAGGAATGCCTATGTCGATAAAATATCCTTCAAACAAGTAACCTTTAAATGTGAGTTTTTTTAGTTGCTTTTCAAAAAAATCTTTTTCAATGCTGAAAGCGGGCTGTGCAGGGGCATGCTGCAGAAAAGGCCTGGTGTTGATCAGGTAAATTCCGGCGCTTATACTTCCCGGATGAGCACCGGCTGTTTTTTCGGTAAATCTGGTGATCCTGTTCTCTTTGTCGGTTTCAATGCTGCCGTATCGCGAACTGTCATCAACCCTGCGCAGGGCAATTGAAACCACGGCATCCGTGGGCAGGTGGAGCTTGTAAAATTTCTGAAGATCAATGTCAAAAAAAGAGTCCCCGTTCAAAACAAAAACCGTTTCATCACTGCACAGGCCAAGTGCCTGCTTTATGGCTCCTCCGGTACCAAGCGGACTATCTTCATGGCTATACCTTAAACTGATGTTTTTGTATGAATTGCCATAATAAGCGCTGATCTTTTGGGCTAAATAACCGGTACAAATCACTACATCAGTGATGCCATAACTTTCGAGGAAGTCGAGCAGGTAGGTGAGGAAAGGCCTGTTGTTGACGGGTGCCATAGGTTTTGGCAGGTCACTTATCAGTTCCTGAAGTCGAGTGCCAAAACCACCGGCCAAAATAATTGCGGTTTTTGCCTCCATCTAATTTTCGTGAGGAAAAAGTTCTCTTTCGGTGATCTCACAAAGTGTGTGACCAAGCAGCATGTGACATTCCTGGATCCGGGGAGTGTCGGATGAGGGAATATTGATAAGGATGTCGCAGAGCGCTTTCATTTTTCCTCCGTCTTTTCCGGTAAAACCAATGGTGATCATTTTTTGCGCCCGGGCCTGTTCAAGCGCCTTCAGCACGTTGGCACTGTTTCCACTGGTACTCAGTGCTATCAGTACATCCTTCTCTCTGCCAAGTGCCTGAACCAGTCTGCTGTAGATCACCTCATAACTGTAATCGTTGGCTACTGCCGTTAAGTAGCTTGTATTTACATGAAGGGCTTCTGAACTCAGAGGCGGTCTGTCATAATAGAACCTGCCGCTAAGCTCTGCTGCCAGGTGCTGTGCGTCGGCTGCACTGCCTCCGTTTCCGCACCACAACACTTTTCCCCCGGCCCGGTAAGTGGCAACAATGGACTCCGATGCCCTGCGCACGCGCTTCAGCAGCTCATCGTCGTTTAAAAGCGCCTTTTTCAGGTCAATTGCACTCTGGATCTTTTCCCTGATCATTTCTGTCATGGTTTAAAATTATCCTTTTTTGCGCACTCAACCGGGGCAGGTCAATTTTTTGCAGACTTTGTGAAAAACAGGTAATAGAAAAATGTTTAAGTTTGTTTGCCCGGTCGCCTGCACGGGGTATAAATGCAGGATAGCTTACATGAATATTGAAGTCTGTTTTAGTCCCCAGTCATACCCTCTCTTCCATAACCCGGATGCCAATGTAGTAGTGATTGATATTTTACGTGCCTCTTCAGCCATCACCACTGCTTTTTATAATGGTGTATCAAAGATGATCCCGGTGGCCACCATTGAGGAGGCCCAGAAGTTTAAAGAGAACGGATTTATGGTAGCTGCCGAACGCAACGCTGAAATTGTTGACGGGTTCGATCTTGGTAATAGTCCTTTTGGCTATATGAGCAGTAAGGTGAAGGGAAAAACCATTGCCATAACCACCACCAACGGCACGCACGCCATTAATGTGGCAAGGCACGCCCAAAAAGTGATCATTGGCAGTTTTCTGAATATGGACACGGTGACAGAATATCTGAAAAAGGAGAAAAAGGACGTACTGTTTCTTTGCGCCGGCTGGAAAAATAAATTTAATCTGGAAGATTCCTTGTTTGCAGGGGCTGTTGCCGAAGCTCTTATCTACAAACATGGCTTTAATTCTGTTTGTGACTCAACCATTGCTTCGATGGAACTTTACAAGATCGCAAAACATGATATTTTCGAATTTCTTGGCAATTCATCTCACCGCAACAGGCTGGCCCGGCTTGATCTTGAAAGAGACATCAAGTACTGTTTAAGCCTGAATCAGTGTCCGGTGCTTCCGGTGCTGGAAGGGAAATTTCTGGTAAAGGCAGGCTGATCAGCGCCTCACCATGGTATCGGGATTTTTGCTGGCTTTTTTACTGCCGCCATACAGCTCGTATTTAAGATAGCGGCATTCAAGAGCACCATTGTATACCTGGATCTTGCGCGATGGCCTCAAACCTATACTTTTGATCGCCTCAGGACTACTGGTAATGATCCAGGCGTTAAAATTCTGAAAATCCTTTTTCAGCTTATTGCCTATTTCCTTATAAAGCTGTTCTATTTCCTGCACAGGAAGGCGCTCACCGTAAGGAGGGTTGAGTATAACCACACCTCCAGCACGATCAGGTTTGATGTCGAAGAAAGACTCATTGGTGCATTTCACCACATCATCAACCTTTGCGTTCCGGGTATTGCCCGCAGCTTTTTTTAACGTGTACGCATCAATGTCGTTGGCTATTATCTGCACCTTATCGTTGGTGATCTTATTAATGCTGCTTTCGTAGATGGTTTCGTACAGTTTCTCATCAAAATTACGCCAGCGCATAAAAGTGAAATCGTTCCTGTAATAGCCTGGCGGGATATTATTTGCCCATAATGCTGCTTCAATGGCTATGGTACCTGCGCCGCACATCCCATCAATGAGCAGCAGGTGTTTTTCCCAGCCACTTAATCTTACCAGGCCCGCTGCCAGCACTTCCTTCATGGGTGCCTCATTAATATCGGCGCGATATCCTCTTTTGTAAAGCGGGTCGCCGCTTGAATCAAGTTGCAGGCTTACTTCGTTCCTGTAAATATGTACGTACAGTTTAAAAGTGGGCCTTAAAAGGTCCACATCTGGTCTGATGCCGGTTTTTTCCCTGAATCTGTCAACAATACCATCTTTTACTTTTTGGGAGATAAAGAGGCTATGGCTGAAAAGCTCTGAGTTTACGACACTCTCTACCATAAGGGTATCGGTGTTGCCGATAAAATCTTCCCAGGAAATTTGTTTGATATTATCGTAAAGCTCCTGTTCGCTGTTTGCCTGAAAACTGGTAACAGGTACCAGCACTTTAAGAGCGGTGTGCAGGCAAAGGTTTGCTTTATATAGAAAGCCAAGATCGCCGGTAGCGGAAACGCCTCGTTTAAATACCTGCACATCCTTGCCTCCCAGTTTCTGCACCTCCCGTGAGAGCACTTCTTCCAGGCCAAAAAAGGTGGTAAACTTCATTTCGAAATCACCCTGGTGGGCAAAGGTGTATTTGAGGCTCATGATGATGATAAAAGTATTTCTTCTACGTTTTTCTGAATACGATTTGCTATGTCGTCGGTAGGCAGGTCGTTGGCATCGGTGCCAAAAGGATCTTCGATCTCTTCGCTGATCAGTTCAAGGGAAGCAAAAGCGTAGAACATGATCATTACTATTGGCACCGACCAGTAACCAATTGTCATCCCGAAAGTAAAAGGCATGGTGATGATGTAAAGGAAGATCACCTTTTTAATAAATATACTGTAAGAGTATGGAATAGGTGTTGATCTGATCCTTTCACAGGCACCGGCTATATCAATTAAACTACCCAGATTTTCTGAAAGAATGAGGTGATCATTATGTGATTTTCCGTGCTCCAGGCTGATTCTGAGACAGAGGTGATTTAACCGTGAGGCAATAAATGCGGGCTTGTGCTGCGCTTTTTCAAACCCTTCTGCAGTCATTTCGCTGTTGAACAGGATGTCATTGTAAGCGCCCTGTGTTGCACGCAGATGGACCTTTAGCGCATGGGGAAAACTTGCGATCAATTGTTGCGCCAGGTTTCGGAGGCCTTTATCATTGGCCGGGATCAGCAGGTGCAGCCTGAGCGCCAGATTCCTGCTGTTATTTACAAGGCTGCCCCATAGTTTTCTGCCTTCGTACCAGCGGTCGTAGGCAGTGTTGATCCGGAAAACCAGTACTAGTGAAATGATAAAACCTGAGATCTGGTGAAATACGGTAAGACTGGGTATTGGATAGTGTATGTACTTTTTCTCAAGATAGCAGGCCACTGCTGTTACAGCGCCAATCAGCAGCATGGTAGGAAGAAGGCGCCGAAAGGTGTCAGATTTGTGAAACTGGAATATAAGCGTAAACCAGTCTTTGGGATCATAGGTGATCATACTTAAACGGCCAGTATCACTTTTCTAATTATGGCAATACACTCACGCAGCTGTTCTTCTGTGATCACCAGCGGTGGTGCGAACCGGATAATGTCACCATGTGTGGGCTTTGCGAGCAGACCCTCCTCAGCAAACCTCAGGCAAATGTCCCAGGCCGACATGCCTCTGTCTTCTTTAATGACAATGGCGTTAAAAAGGCCCTTGCCTCTTACGGTGGTGATTATGCTGGCCTCAGCTTTCAGTTTATTCATTTCATCCCTGAATATTTTCCCCAGTTTTTCTGAATTCCCGCTCAGGTTTTCATCCTTCAGCACTTTCAGAGCTTCCATGGCAACAGCGCAACCCAGCGGATTTCCTCCGTAAGTGCTGCCATGTTCGCCGGGTTTGATGGTAAGCATTATTTCGTCGGAGGCCAGAATTGCGCTTACGGGCATAATGCCCCCGCTGAGCGCCTTTCCAAGGATCAGGATATCGGGTTTTACATCTTCATGATCACAGGCCAGCATCTTTCCTGTTCGTGCCAGACCGGTTTGAATTTCATCGGCGATAAAAAGCACATTGTGTTTGGTGCAAAGTGCGCGTACTTTTTTAAGATATCCTTCATCAGGCACAACAACCCCCGCTTCACCCTGAATGGGCTCTACCATAAAGGCAGCGACTTCGGGATTTTGCAGCGCCTTTTCTAGTGCCGGTATGTTGTTGTAGGGTACCAGATCGAAACCGGGCATAAGGGGACCAAAATTTTCATAACTGGTGGGATCGGTGCTTGTGCTTATCGCTGACATGGTCCGTCCCCAGAAATTTCCTTCGGCAAAAATCACCCTTGCTTTGTTTTCGGGGATGCCCTTAACTTTATAACCCCAGCGGCGAGCAAGTTTAACGGCGGTTTCGCCACCTTCAACACCGGTATTCATTGGCAGCACCTTGTCGTAGCCGAAGAATGATGTAATAAATTGTTCGTACTCGCCAAGTACAGAATTATAAAATGCTCTTGATGTGAGTGTTATTTTCCGGGCCTGTTCGGTAAGGGCTTTTACAATACGCGGATGACAGTGGCCCTGGTTAACGGCGCTGTACGCAGCCAGAAAGTCGTAGTAACGTTTTCCTTCAACGTCCCAAACAAAAACACCTTCACCTTTTTCAAGTACTACAGGTACCGGTTCGTAATTGTGGGCGCCAAATTTTTTTTCAAGCCCCATCAGTTGGGCGCTGCGGGTAGTAGTCTCTGCCATAACAACGGTATTTAATACACAAATGTAGCAAAATAGGCCGCCCCGGCATTTAAAAAAGGTTAAGCCTGAAGCCTGTCTCTGCCTTATCTGATCACTAACTCATCAATAAGTTTGTAGCCGCAAAACCTGTTTATGTTATTCAGCAGTTCTTCTCTCCTGAAAGAGAGTTCGTGTTTAAGCGCGGCGTTGCTGAGAGTGATGTAAACTGTTTTATTGTTAAAGTATATCGCTGAGGTATTCCTGGCGATCATTTCACCGGCAATGTCCTTCCAGCCATTCCTTACACTGAACTGTGAGAGGCGGATGTCGAGTTTCTCCTCTTTAAGAAGCTGACTGATGGCATCACCAAGCTTTATGAGGTTCGATTTCCTTGCCATTTATCCTTTTGCTGGTTTTTTCTTTAATGATTCGGCGCCGGCGATCACTTTCTGTTTTAGTGCTTCTTTATATTCTATGATCTTATCGAGTAGTGCTTTGTTATTGCAGCCAATAATCTGTGCGGCAAGTATTCCGGCATTTTGAGCGGCGTTGAGAGCTACCGTTGCCACGGGAACCCCGTTAGGCATTTGTACAATGCTCAGCAGGCTGTCCCAGCCATCGATGCTGTTGCTGCTTTTAACAGGCACACCAATAACCGGAAGGGGAGAAAGAGACGCCACCATGCCCGGCAGATGCGCTGCCCCACCTGCCCCGGCAATAATCACCTGCAAACCTCTGGTATGCGCTGTGCGCGCATATTCAAACATTTTTTCAGGTGTGCGGTGAGCCGACACCACATCAATTTCGTAGGGAATGTTGAAATGTTCAAGCACGTCGGCCGCCATCTGCATAATGGTGAGATCACTGCTGCTTCCCATTATTATACCAACTTTTTTCTCTGCCATTGTTTTGTGTTTTAAATATGAATGGCCCGTTTTGCTGTTGCATCGAGGCAGGCCTCTTTCATACTCTCAGTAAATGTTGGGTGAGCGTGGCTCATTCTGCTGATATCTTCGGCGCTGGCCCGGAACTCCATGGCTACCACTGCCTCAGCAATCATATCGGCGGCGCGTGGGCCGATCATGTGAACGCCCAGTATCTCATCTGTTCCCTCATCCACAAGCACCTTTACAAAACCGTCGGTATCCATGCTTGCCCGGGCTCTGCCGCTGGCTTTAAAAGGAAAACTTCCCGAACGGTACTTTTTCCCCTGTTCTTTTAATTGTTCTTCGGTATACCCCACAGCCGCTACTTCTGGCCAGGTGTATACAACGCCCGGGATCAAATTGTAATTGATGTGCGGTTTCTGTCCGGCGAGCACTTCTGCCACAAAAGTGCCTTCTTCTTCTGCTTTATGTGCCAGCATCGGACCCTTAACTACATCTCCAATGGCATAAATTCCTGACACATTGGTCATAAGCTGATCATTGGTTTCAATTCGTCCTTTGCCGTCGGTTTTTATTCCAGCTTTGTCAAGGTTCAGGTTGTCGGTATAAGGACGTCGTCCTGCCGCCACCAGCACGTAATCGCCTTTTATCTGTACCTTTTCGTCTTTGGCGTTCATAGCTGAAACGGTAGCCTCTTTTGTGCCGGCCTTTACCCCAGTGACACGATGTTTCAGTAAAAATTCAAATCCAAGATTTTTCTTTAATACACGCTGAAGTTCTTTGCTAAGTGCCGCGTCCATTCCCGCGATAATACGGTCGAGAAACTCTACCACGGTAATTTTGCTGCCCAGTCTGGCATACACGCTGCCCAGCTCAAGTCCGATTACGCCGCCGCCAATTATCACCATGTGTTTGGGGATCTCAGTAAGTTCAAGCGCTTCCGTTGAGCTGATGATCCTTTTTTTGTCGAACTCAATTCCAGGTAAAGCTGATGGCTTTGAGCCTGTTGCAATAACAGTTTTATCAGTCTCAATGGATGTGGTTTTACCGTCAGCCATCTTTACCTGAATTTTATTTTTTGATTCAAAAGATGCGGTTCCGGTAAAAACAGTGATCTTGTTTTTTTTCATCAAAAAATTAATGCCATCAGAGGTCATCTTCACCACCCCGCGCTTGCGCTCAATCATTTGTTTGAAATTTACAGAGGGCGGCTTGATATCAATACCATGTTCGGCAAAATGGTGCGCTGCGTTATAGTAATGTTCACTCGAATCAAGCAGTGCTTTGGAAGGGATACAGCCCACATTCAGACAGGTGCCGCCCAGTGCCGCATACTTCTCAATTAAAGCCGTTTTCATGCCAAGCTGAGCGCAGCGGATAGCTGCAACATATCCGCCAGGACCTCCACCAATCACTGTAACATCAAATTTTTCCATATAAATTATAGGGTTGAGAAAAAAACAGTTCGAAATTACGGTTTTTTAGCGGCAGACTGTCCTCTGAATTTCAAAAGCCTTCCCGGACCTGACTTCAGAAGCAGCCACATGAGCAGCAACATGGTAAAAATCATCGCCATGTACGACAGCAGGTCACCATTGTCGGAGAAAAATGTGAGCTCATTCTTTTTGTAGAGTTGTTTACTTATCACCGCTTCCTTCCACCATTCGGTTTGGTGGCTTACATTGCCGAAACTATCGATAAAACAGCTGATGCCGGTGTTAGCCGATCGCGCGATCTCACGTCGGTTCTCAATAGCTCTGAGTTTGGCGTACTGCAGGTGCTGGTGATAACCTGGCGTATCATCCCACCAGCCATCATTTGTTATGATAAAGATCAGGTTGGCCCCGTTACGGATGTACGCGGTAACATAGTCGGCAAAAACGCTCTCATAACAAATTACAGGCGCAACACCTGTGTGTTGAACTGTATCCATAAATACCTGGCGAGATTCCTGAGTGCCAAGACTGCCGATGGTGCCTCCCATGTCGATTGCCAGCCCTTCAAGAGGTTTAAACAGTGCAGGAAAGGGCATACGTTCAACCCCAGGCACCAGTTTTGATTTGTGATATACGGCTACCGAGTTCCTGTCAATTAGGATGCCGGTATTAAAAACATCGTAATAGATCTTATTGCGCTGGTCGAATCTTGCCGTGGCAGTGCGCGGCTGATCATAGGTTATATAAGTATTGCCGCCAGCTACAATTCTTAAGTCCGGATATTTAAAAATGAGACTGTCCCGGAACCAGCCAATTTCCTCGCTGATATTGAGTTCATTTTCATTGATGCCGATGCCCCCGCCCGTAATGAATGTTTCGGGAAGTACCAGATAATCAATACTGTTATCGATGCTCCCGCGTACAAGCTTCAGCATTTTTAAAAACTGCGTCTGGTAGTCAAAATAAAATTTTTCATTGTAGGGGTCAATGTTCGGCTGAACAACCATTACATTCACATGGTCTTCGGGCTTTGATCTTTCGTTGAGCCTGATAAAAAAGACCATCAGCGAAAACAGGATCGGCAGGATGATGGTAAGTGCCAGTTTCAAAATTGGCATACTGATAAGTTTGAGGCGCTGGTACTTCAGCACAATCTGGTAAACAAGTACATTAACAATCAGCAACCAGGCGGTTCCTCCGGAGGTTCCCGTTATTTCAAACCATTGTATCCAGTAATGATTGGAGGCTAGCGCGTTTCCCAGTGTGAGCCAGGTCCAGCTGAGATCCCACAGGGTATGCAGGTGTTCCCATGTCATCCAAACCGGCAATATAAGCCACGCGCCATGCAGCGTTGGAAAGTGTGATCGTAACCGTGAATAGAACTGGAAGACCAGTGCCATAAACAGCGCGTTAAAAATAAAGGCCATCAGGGCACCGCCAAACGAGGCGTACACCACCCACCACGTAACTCCCACGTTCCAGAGAAAAAAACTCAGGTATACATAAGGCAAAAGTCTTTTTTGTTTTCCTTCACGGCGAAAGTGTTCTTCAAGAACGAGCAGAGGCGCGAAGCCGAAAAAAGCACAAAGGCTCAAATTCCAGTACCATGCCAGCGTTAAGAGCAATGCTGACAACAGAGAATAAAAAAGCGGATGAAATCGGGGCCGCATCGGGGCGAATATATTGGTTTTTTAACGAAAAAAGATCAGAATAGAACGTAAATGGACAAATATGGGAAAGTAAAGCTCCAAAAATCCCTGTTTTAGCAGTATATTTGCAAATTGCATTTTTTGAGAATGGAAGGAACCCTGGAAACCGCTGAGTCACGTAAATTATATCCCTATCAGGAAAACGCCGTAAACAACATTTTTAACCGGCTGATAGAGCTGCCACCGAACGCAAACCTGCTTTTTCAGCTGCCCACCGGCGGAGGAAAAACCATCATCTTTAGTGAGATCGCCAAACGCTATATTGAGAAATATAAACGCAAGGTGCTTATTCTCACGCACCGGATAGAGCTTGGTAAACAAACCAGCGACGTTTTAACCGAAGCAGGTATCAGTAATAAGGTAATTACCAGCGATGTAAAACAGCTGCCGCAGCAAAGCCATTACAGCAGTTTTATTGCGCTTGTTGAAACACTGAATAACCGCCTGCAGGAGAATGACCAGTTTCTTGAAGACATTGGTCTGGTGATAGTGGATGAGGCGCACAACAACAGCTTCAGAAAGATATTCCATTATTTTAATGATGTAAACATACTGGGGGTAACTGCCACTCCGCTCAGCAGCAATAAGAAGCTTCCGCTGTATCAAACCTACAATGAGCTGATTGTAGGTGAAAGTATCAGCAACCTGATTGAGCAGGGTTACCTGTGCGAAGGTCAGACATTCGCATACGACGTTAATCTTAGTTCACTGCGGGTGGGTACAAATGGCGAATTTACGGTGGGATCGCACGAGATGCTCTATACTCAGGCTATTATGCAGGGTAAGCTGATTGAAGCTTATGAAGAGATCGCCAAAGGCAAAAAGACCCTGATATTTAATGCAGGTATTCTCACCAGCCGCGCTGTTTACGAAACTTTTAAAACCAAAGGATATCCTATCCGGCACCTCGACAGTACTTTTAGTGACCGTGAAAGGGTTGAGGTTCTGGACTGGTTCCGCAAAACCAAAGATGGCATCCTTACCTCTGTGAGTCTGT
>JAEZDS010000121.1 GCA_023433205.1 Bacteroidota bacterium | reverse complement strand
AGATAGAGGTGGGCGCCGCCATGACAGAAATTGAGAATCCCCCGCCTGATTACGCGGTACAGGGCCGTGACCTGATGAGCGGTATTCCTAAAGAAGTATATATAAGTTATGTTGAGATCGCTCATTGTCTCGACAAATCCATTTCAAAAATAGAGGAGGCCATCCTGAACGCCCTTGAGATGACACCCCCTGAACTGGCCGCTGACATATACCGCAAGGGAATTTACATGGCGGGTGGTGGTTCGTTGTTGCGTGGACTTGATAAAAGGATCTCATTAAAGACCAAACTTCCGGTACACGTATGCGAAGATCCGCTGCGGGCTGTTGCAAGGGGAACCGGCATAGCATTAAAAAATGTTCACAAGTTCCCGTTCCTCATTAAATAACAGCGGCAGTGCCGGATTAGTTTCACTAAAGGCTGCTGAAAGGGGTTCTGATCGCCTGACAGCATTTCTATCATGAAGAATTTATTTGCATTTGTTGCCAGGCATAATTTTATCTTCATTTTTCTGTTTCTGCAGCTTATCTGCGTCTGGCTGATGGTGCATAACCGTGGTTACCAGGGCTCCCATGTCTTGAATTCAGCCAACGGAGTGGTTGCCGGCATCTATCAGCAGGCCGCGCATACCCGTGAGTACTTCGCGCTGAAACTCGAGAACGAAAAGCTGGCCAGAGAAAATGCCCTGCTCAGGAATTTTATGAAATCGAGCCATAACGTTATTCCCAAACACCGTTTCAGACGCAACGATACCGTTTACAAACAGCAATACAGTTATATCAGCGCCAAGGTGGTGAACGCTTCCGTTAATAAAAGACGGAATTTTATGACCCTGAATGTAGGCTCAGAGCAGGGCGTACAGCGCGACATGGCAGTAATGAGTACCGAAGGGATAGTTGGAAGGGTGACCGACGTTTCGAAGAATTTTGCCACAGTTATGAGTCTGTTACATAAAGATTCAAAGATAAACTGTGAGCTGAAAAAGGACAATACCTACGGACCACTGAGCTGGGATGGTATTGATTACCGTTATTGTCTGATGGGTGATATTCCCCAGCATGTGAAAATGAAACCCGGCGACACCGTTATCACCAGCGAGCTGTCGGGCATTTTTCCGGAAGGACTTATGGTTGGCACCATTGTGCGTTTTGAAAGAAAACGTAACGAAACATTTTATACGGCAAGGATAAAGCTCAGCGCCGATCTTAAGAAAGTGAACCACGTTTATGTGATAACGAACAAATATAAAGGCGAGCGCGATTCACTTGAACGCTTAACACAACAACAAATTGACGACTGAGATTATAAGACATATACTGCGGTTTTTTGTGTTGTTGCTGGTACAGGTACTGGTGATCCAGAATGTAAATATCTCCGGTTTTGTAATTCTGCTGCCATACGTGATGTGGATCTTAATGCTTCCTTTTGAAACCAACAGGCTGGTGGTACTTTTTTCATCATTTGTAATGGGGGTATGCGTTGATTTTTTCTACGATTCTTCAGGTTTGCACGCCAGTGCATGTACCCTTATGGGATTTACGCGTTATTATGTACTGAAGTACTTTTCGCCGCGCGATGGTTATGAAGCCGGCGTAAGTGCTACAGCTGACGATATGGGACTGGGGTGGTTTCTGCGGTACGCCGGAATTCTGATAGTGGTGCATCATTTTGTGCTTTTTTATCTTGAGATCTTCCGCTTTTCAGAATTTTTTAATACGCTCTTCAGGGTGATCTTGAGCAGCGCAGGTACTTTTGTTTTTATCTACATAATTCAGTTTCTGTTTTTTAATACCAAGAAAAGGGCATGAGCCAGAGCGCGCAGTTAAGTGGCAGAAAGCTGATCATTGGCGGATTTTTTGTGCTGGTTATGGTGGTGTACATTTGCCGTCTTTTCTATATTCAGCTTATTGACGACCGGTATGAGGCTGATGCCCGCAACAACGCCCTGCGCTCTATGACGGAGTACCCCGTAAGGGGCTTTATCTTCGACCGGAATGGAAAGCTGCTCGTTTACAATGAGCCCAGCTATGATCTGATGATCATTCCCCGTGAAACCAAAGGCTGCGATACCGCCTCACTGTGCGAAGTGCTTCAGATCACAAAAAAGGAATACCTTAAACGCTTAAAAAAAGCCTCGCAGGCACCCAATTCTCCCCGTAAGCAAAGCATTTTTGAGAAGCAGATGTCGGCAAAGACTTACGCTGAATTGCAGGAAAAGCTTTACCGCTACAAGGGATTTTTCGTTCAAAAGAGAACTGTACGAAAGTATCCCCGACCGGTGGCGGCCCACCTTCTGGGATATGTAGGGGAGGTTACAAAACAGAAAGCCGAACTTGATCCTTATTATAACGAAGGCGATTATATTGGTGTAACGGGTATTGAGAGGAGCTACGAGGAAGCGCTGCGGGGAAAAAAGGGCACGCAGATTGTGATAACCAATGTGCATAACAAAACCATTGGCAGGTATATGGATGGCAAGTACGATACCCTGGCCGTGCCGGGAAAACCTCTTTACTGCACCATTGACATTGATCTGCAGGAATACGGCGAAAAACTGATGATGAATAAGAAGGGCGCCATAGTGGCCATAGAACCTTCAAGTGGTGAAATTCTCTGCCTCGTGTCATCGCCCACCTACGATCCCAACCTGCTTGCGGGTGGCAAAGAAAGATCAAGAAATTTTACGCGACTGTATTACGACAGTCTGAACCTGCCTCTTTTTAACCGTGCCCTGCAGGCCATGTACCCCCCTGGCTCGATCTTTAAACTGATTGACGCACTTATTGCGCAGGAGGACGGGCTGATTAACAGAGATACATACTTCCCCTGTCACGGAGGATATCCGCCAATGGGTGGAAAACCAAAATGCCATCCACATCCGCCTGTAAATCTTGTAGGTTCGGTTGCGCATTCATGTAACTCTTATTACAGTTATGTGTTTCGCGAGATCGTTGATCAGAAAAGATTTCCCTCCTTTGTAGACGGTTACAATCACTGGCGCAACGAGGTTATGACCTTTGGCCCTGGTACCAGGCTGGGCACCGATCTCCCATTCGACAAACCCGGCAACGTACCCTCGGTAAAGTATTACAACAAGGTTTTTGGTGAGGGACGCTGGAGAAGTAATACCATTGTATCACTGGGCATAGGTCAGGCCGAGCTTACGCTGGTGCCATTGCAGATGGCCAATGTTGTTGCCGCTATTGCAAACCGTGGATTTTTTTATACGCCGCACTGCATCAAAGGTATTGGCTACAATAAGCAGCTGCACACAAAGTTCAAGTTAAAACACCATGTTGGTGTACAAACACCTCTTTATTATGAGAATGTGGTTGAAGGCATGCAGCAATGTCTTGACGCAGGCACCGGATACCACTCCAGGGTAAAGGATATTGTAATTTGTGGCAAGACGGGAACAGCGCAAAACCCGCATGGAAAAGATCACGCGGTTTTTCTGGCTTTTGCGCCACGTGAAAACCCTAAGATCGCTATTGCCTGCTTGGTTGAGAACTCAGGTTTCGGCGGCACCTGGAGCGCTCCCATTGTAACACTGATGATTGAGAAATACCTTAAAGGCATGACGAGTCGTCCGCACATTGAAAAACGAATGTTAGAAGCTGATCTGATTGGCGCCACTAAAACTGTACCCAAAAAGAAATAATGGCGCGTAATACACATAGTCTGTTTTATGGTGTTGACCGTGTAACGGTATTGGTATATGTTTTACTGGTGGTTATGGGCTGGCTGAATATTTATGCAGCGGTTTACAACGAAGAACATAAAAGTATTTTAGATACCACTCAGAAGTACGGCAAGCAGCTTATCTGGATAAGCGGTGCTGCCATCATTGCTTTCAGCATTTTACTGATCGACGCCAATTTTTACACCGCTTTTGCTTACGGGTTTTATGTGATATTTATAATAGCTAACATTCTTGTGGTCTTTTTAGGGCGGGAGGTCAAAGGCAGCCGCTCCTGGTTCAGGTTCGGGGATTTTGGCATACAACCGGCAGAATTTATGAAGTTTGCCACCAACCTTGCACTGGCAAAATTTTTAAGCAGTCATACCCTGCTGGTGAGTCAGCGTTTCAAACTCAGGCTTGGCCAGATCATCAGAAGTAATAAGAACACCCTTATCGCGCTTTTTCTGACATTGTTGCCGCTTATTCTGATAAAAGTTCTGCAGGATGAGACCGGCCTGGCAATCGTATTTATTGCTTTTATCATTGTATTCTACCGTGAAGGTTTGAGCGCGAATTTCCTGCTGTTCGGAATGCTGGCCGCGGTTCTTTTTGTACTCTCACTTGCCATTGAGGCTACCACCAGCCTGTTGCTGGTGATTGGTTTTATTTGCGCGCTTTCATTTTTGTTTGTAAAACGAACCAGAAGAAATGCTCTGAGTATTTTGCTGGTGCTGGTTCTGGCTTTTGGTGTAGTGCTGGGTACGAATTTTGTATATGAAAAACTTGAGCCACATCAGAAGGTACGGATAGATGTGCTGCTGGGCAGGGGCGAAGTTGACATGAAGAAAGAAGGCTATAACGTAAACCAGGCCATGATCGCAATAGGCAGCGGCGGGTTCTTTGGAAAGGGTTACCTTCAGGGAACACAAACCAAATACGATTTTGTTCCTGAACAGGACACGGATTTTATTTTCTGTACTGTGGGCGAAGAATGGGGGTTTGTGGGGAGTTCTGTGGTGGTGTTATTACAGTTGTTTCTGATTCTCAGGATCATTTTCCTTGCTGAGAGGCAGCGCTCCGATTTCAGCAGGATTTACGGTTATGGTGTGGCTTCCATCCTGTTTTTTCATCTGGCAGTAAATATTGGTATGACCATAGGATTAATGCCTGTTATCGGCATCCCGCTTCCTTTTTTTAGTTATGGAGGTTCATCTCTCTGGTCCTTTACGATCCTGCTGTTTATTTTTATCAAACTCGATGCAAACAGGCTGTTGATCCTGCGTTAGAAAACTGTGTGGCCGTAACAATTAACGCGTAACTGCTGGTAAATTTTGATTATTTCACAGGCTCTGCGGCTTGCATTTGTTATTTTTACAGTATTATTCCTGCTACTCCCGTGCGAAAATATGGCAAGTATTCTGTAGTTCTGTGGCTGCTGCTGCTCAGCCCTGTGCTGGTGATCTTTATTATGGTTGCCCTTGTAAGTGGCGGCGTATTCGGAGAGCTCCCCAGGGTGGATGAACTGCTGAACCCTAAAAGTAGTCTGGCAACCATTGTTTATAGCGGAGACATGAAGGTGCTGGGCAAGTACTACAGTGAGAACCGTATCAACGTAACTTTTAAGGAGCTCGATCCTGATCTTGTTCAGGCGCTCATAGCCACTGAGGATGCTCGTTTTTACCAGCACAGTGGAGTAGATGCAAAAGCGCTGGCGCGTTCCGCTTCGGGGATAATTACCGGCGACAGCAAGGGAGGGGGAAGTACCATCACACAGCAGCTTGCCAAGATGATGTTCCCTCGAGAAAAACTCAGCAAGCCGGAACTCATCATCCGTAAATTAAAAGAGTGGGTGATAGCCGCAGAGCTTGAGCGCCTTTACACCAAAGATGAGATCCTGACACTTTATCTGAACAAATTTGATTTTCTAAATCTGGCGGTGGGCATCAGATCAGCAGCGCAGATCTATTTTTACCGTTCGCAGGATAGCCTGAAGGTTGAACAGGCAGCGATGCTGATTGGTATGGCAAAAAACCCCTCGCTTTTTAATCCTGTGCGTTATCCGGATACCACTCTTCACCGCAGAAACGTTGTGTTGTACCAGATGGTGAAGTACGGCTATCTCACCCGCCCTCAGTTCGACAGCCTGAAAGTACTTCCACTGGGACTGGAGTTCCATCCTGAAGATCACAACGAAGGGCTTGCGACTTATTTCCGCGAATACCTGCGCGACAATTTTCTGGCCCGCTGGTGCAAGAACAATATCAATCCCGCTACCGGAAAACCCTACAACATCTACCGCGACGGCCTCAGAATATTTACGACCATTGATTCCCGCATGCAGCAGTATGCCGAGGAGGCTGTTGACGAGCACATGTACGATCTCCAGAGAATGTTTAACAGGGAGATCAAAAACAAAAAAAATGCGCCCTTTGATCATGGTCTCAGCAAGGAGGAAATTGAAGGAATAATGAATGCTTCAATAAGGCGCAGCGACCGCTACCGCAGCGCCAAAGCGCAAGGCATGTCGCATGAGGAGATCATTGAGACCTTCCGCAAACCGGTAAAAATGAAGGTTTACAATATTCATGGTGAAATTGATACACTCCTTACCCCTTACGATAGTATTCTCTATTACAAATCATTCCTTCAAACTGGTTTTATGGCAATGGAACCGCAAACGGGTTATGTGAAAGCCTGGGTTGGCGGCATTAATCATAAACACTTTAAGTATGACCATGTAAAGGTGAGTAAAAGGCAGGTGGGCTCTACCTTTAAACCTTTTGTTTATGCCCTTGCCATTCAGGAGGGTCTTTCTCCCTGCCATCGCGTTCCTAATGTAAAAACCTGCATTACTACTGAAACAGGTGAAGACTGGTGCCCCAAAAATTCTGATGGTCCTAACGACAAGCTGGATGGCAAAATGATCACCCTGAAAAAAGCGCTTGCAAATTCAATCAACTACATTACAGCCTGGGTAATGAAGCAGTATGGTCCGCACGCCGTGGTGAATCTGGTAAAGCGGCTTGGTATCACCAGCGACATTCCGGCGGTGCCTTCAATTTGTCTTGGAACTCCCGATATCAGCGTATTTGAGATGGTTGCAGCCAACTCTACCTTTGCTAATAAAGGCACTTATATACAGCCTACTTTTGTAACCCGCATTGAAGACAAGAATGGCAAGGTGCTGGAGGATTTTATTCCGCATACCGACGAGGTGTTCAGCGAGGAAAAAGCTTATGCGATGATCCAGTTAATGCGTGGCGTGGTCGAAGGCGGTACAGGCAGCCGTTTGAGGTTCAAATATAAACTCACAAATCAGATCGCCGGAAAAACCGGAACAACACAAAAAAACGCCGATGGCTGGTTTATGGGTCTTACGCCTGATCTGGTTGCAGGGGTTTGGGTTGGCGGAGAGGACAGGAGCATTCACTTCACTTCAATGGCTGAGGGACAGGGCGCTACTATGGCGCTGCCTATCTGGGCCAAATTTTTTAATAAGGTGTACGCTGATCCCAAACTGAAAGTAAGTAAAGAAGATTTTCCGCGTCCGGAAACAGTAGACCCGCGCCTGGGAATGGACTGCAGCGTTTATGATAACGACACTGGGTCGCCCGCCAATGAAGAAGATCCATTTGGTTTTAATTAGCAATTGTTTTGAAAGGTGCTGTTGAAAAAGGTCTGTATCCTTCATTATTACTGATCCTGTTTCTTATTGCCGAACTTGTTGTTCAGCCTTATGGCGAATTCCCTCTCAACGACGACTGGTCGTACACCAAGTCGGTGCACGTGTTTCTGCACGAGGGCAGAATATTTATAGGCGACTGGGGTGCAATGACCCTGGCAACGAATATTTACTGGGGTGGACTTATCTGTAAAATCCTGGGCTATAGCTTTTTGTCATTAAGGATCTCAACGCTTGTAATGGCCCTCGCTGCAGTACTTTTGTTATATGGCAGCGCAGTAAAACTGGGCGCTTCAAAGTTTGTGGCGTTTACAGCCGCCCTGGCCCTGATGTTTAATCCGTATTTTTTTAGTCTTAGCAACACATTTATGACGGATGTGAACTTTGTTGCACTTACGCTCGCGGGTATTTACACAGCGCTGTGTTTTTTTCGCAGTCAGCAACCCATCCTGCTGCTGCCGTTGATGGTAGTGTCGTTTGCTCTGGTATTATTGCGTCAGTACGGCCTGTTTTTCCCATTCTGTTTTTTTATCTGCTGTTTGATGTACAGACAAAACAGGTTGGTTAATTCATTGCTTGCACTTTTCATTTTTGCAGGTACAATTCTCGTTTTTCGTTATTATGAGACCTATCTAAAAACCATAGTGTCGCCCTTTGCCATGTATGAATTTATCTTTTATTCGAGTGAGAAGCAGCAGGATTTTGCTGAACGGCTCTTTTATAATATTCCGCGGCGAACTTTTTCAATCATTCAGCAGATGCTTATTTATGGAAGTCCGGCAGCCGTCTTATACCTGGTGGCTAATCTGAAAAGCTTTGGAAGAAGAACAGTGCTTTGCTGCGCCATTCCTGCGTTGGTTGCCGCTGTGATGCTGGCAAAAGATCCGCTGCAGGGAAATATTTTTGTGAACATGCACCTGGGCGCCGAAACTTTTTTTGAAAGTATATATCCCACACATGGCGTGGCCGGGCATACGTACTCTTACACTTTCGAATTGGTAGCCGCTGTCCTGGCTGTGCTTCTCTGCGGTATTTCGCTGGCAGCGGTTTTTCTAAAAGCGGTAGAAATTTATCAAAGCCGGAAAATACCGCATCAGGGGTTGATGTTATTGTTTTTGCTCATTGCTGTGTATACAGGACTTCTTTTTGTTACTGAAAGTTATATTGACCGCTATCACCTGCCGCTTATTGTTCTTGTTTTGTTGGTTTTCGCGGGTGGAAACAACATAATAACGAAGCGCTTCCGCTGGCTCCCGTTAATACTGATAGCCCTTTTTGTTTATGTATCGGTGGCCGGCACCCGCGATTATTTTGTCCTGAACAGGCTTCGCTGGAAGGCTTACAATTATTTGGTCGACGATCTTAAAGTTCCACACCGCACCATCCATGCCGGGTTCGAGGCCAAGTGCTGGGACAGGGGCGCCTACTCGTGGTGGCAAACGATTGAGAACCTCGAAAATGACCAGTACCTTATCCAATACAGCCCTGCGCCAGGTTTCAGGGAAATGAGAGCCTATAACTTCAGGCGGACCTTCCCACCCCGCAGCGACAAAATCTATATATTTGAGAGAAGCGACGAGAATTCTGAAAGCCACAAGCCATAAGATAGTTGAGATTTTCAGATGGTTCTGGCAGGAACGCAGGCAGGAGGCAGTGCTGATAGCAGCTTTTCTCTTCAGTATTGTTCTGGTATGGCCGCAGGGTGATTTTCCTTTAAACGACGACTGGACTTACGGAAAATCTGTGCTAAAGCTGCTGCGCACCGGCCAATTCCATGTGGGCAACTCTGCAAGTACACTTTTTACGCACATCTGGTGGGGCACTTTATTTGTGAAGGTCTTTGGATTTTCTTTTAATGTGCTCAGACTATCGAGCTGGGTATCAGTAATCGCCGCTATTGTTATTGGAGGCACCCTGCTCAGGAAGCTGAACGTCAGCGGGCCGGTAATTTTCATTGCACTGTTGTGCATGGCAGTAAACCCAATTTATTACTGTACGGCTTTCACTTTTATGACCGATGTGAATTTCTGTACACTGTTGCTGTGCTGCATCTACCTTGCTCACTCTTTTTTAACAACAGGTTCCTATAAGGCGCTGGTTATGTTTTTTATTTTATCGTTGATGCTGGTTTTATTGCGCCAGTTCGGCATTATTGTGCCGGCAGCCCTGATCATCGCCGGCTTATTAAACGCACAACGCAGATGGCTGAATACCACGCTGGCGATCGCCGGCACTGCGGCAATATATGTGGTTTTCAGGTATTATGAAGGCTGGCTGGCGCTTAAAGCTCAGGGAGAAGCTTATCCAAGCTCTGAAAAGTACGACCTTCTTTCATCTGAGTTCTGGCAGCATATCTTTTTAAACCTGCAGATCCGCTATAAATATATCATTGCGCAGGTATGTACCTGGTCGGGGCCCTTCCTGGTGGTTTTTATGGTGCCTCTCATTCGCAAGCTGCGATGGCTGGCCCTACCGGTTATTTTTGGCTGGGCGCTCGTGGCAGGGTTTGTATTAAATGATGCTGTTTTTCCCATGGGAAATATTTTTATTAATCTGTCGCTGGGAGCAGAAACTTTTTATCAGACACTAAATCCCGATGTGCGTCCACCGGTTGAACATACTTATTCGCCGGTTTTAGCGGAAGTACTGTACTGGGTTAAGCTTGTATCAATATGCATTTCATTCAGCGTACTTACCATGCTGCTTCTCGCGGCTTCTATAAAAAAGGTACGAGCTGTATCAGTTTCCTTTACTGTTTTTTGCTGCGCAGTTTTTTTGGCCTACATCTTTTTGCTGCTCGTTTCCGATCCTTTTTTCGACAGGTACATGCTGCCCCTGGTATTGCTGCTGATAGTCATCGCCGCCGGGTTTAAGTTTGATAAGCCCTTGTTTGTTCTTCCAGCCTGGCTCTATCTCCTGCCAATGATCTATATCTCCGTTGCCGGAACAAGAGATTATTTTGTGCTTAACAGGTTGCGCTGGGAGGCATACAGGCACCTGAGGTTTGAGAAAAACATTCCGCTTGCGCGCATCAACGGGGGTAACGAGGTCAACTGCTGGCATGAAGGAGAGGATTTTATCTGGTGGGACCATATATTTCTTGAAAATCACAATTATCTCATCCAGTACCGGCAGGAGCCAGGATTTAAAGTTTACAGAGAATTTGAGTTCTACCGTTTTCTTGGCTTCCGCAGAGACAGATTATATATCTTTGAAAGAGTAGAAAAAATCTGAGTTGAGAGTCTTTACATGAGCCGCCTGAGAGCAGTATTATTATTTTTGTCGCATGTTTCTGACCTGCATTTCAGAGCCAGCCGGATTTTGTATTTTTAGCATTTCAGAAAGTTATGATAAACAAAGTAGTAAATAGTGTTGAGGAGGCCATGCAGGATATACAGGACGGCATGACTTTGCTTGTTGGTGGTTTTGGTCTTTGCGGGATCCCCGAAAATTGTATTGCTGAACTAGTACGAAAAAAGGTGAAGGGTTTAACCTGCATCAGTAATAACGCCGGTGTAGATGATTTTGGCCTGGGTTTGTTGTTGCAGACCAAACAAATAAAAAAAATGGTTGCCAGCTACGTTGGTGAGAACGATGAATTTGAGCGGCAGATGCTTAGTGGCGAACTGGAGGTTGATCTGGTTCCGCAGGGCACACTGGCCACACGCTGTATGGCTGCAGGATATGGCATGCCCGCCATTTTTACGCCCGCTGGTGTAGGTACTGAAATCGCTAAAGGAAAAGAAGTTCGCAAATTCACTTTCAACGGCGAAGAAAAAGATTATCTGATGGAAATGGCTTTTGAGGCCGACTTCGCGCTGGTAAAGGCCTGGAAGGGCGATACTGCCGGTAATCTTATTTACCGCAGCACTGCCCGCAATTTTAATCCCATGATGGCCATGGCTGGTAAAATTACTATTGCCGAGGTTGAAGAGCTGGTGCCTGCCGGAGAACTTGATCCCGATCAGATCCATACACCGGGCATTTTCGTGCAGCGGGTGTTTCAGGGAAAACATTACGAGAAACGTATCGAACAACGTACTGTACGGAAACAGTCCTGATCAGCAATCATGACCAGGAGAGATGGTGTTAGAGAAGATACTTCCCGCAAAGTCGCCCTGGTTACAGTTGTTGTTCTGGGCACTTGCGCTTTTCCATCTTTTTATCCCGCTGTATAACCACTTTCTATTTCGCACTTACAGTTACGATTACGCGGTTTATAATTTCGCCTTTTACGACTTCGCACATTTCAGGGTAAGCGCAGTGCCACTGTATCACGCGCCGTATCCGATTACTTTTCTGCAGGATCATTTTTCGCTGCTGCTTCCTCTTCTGTCGCCTTTGTACTGGGTTTTGTCACCCGTTGCCGGCACATACAGCCTGCTTGTGATCCAGTGGGCTTTTATTGTTGCCGGCGCAGTCTTCACTTTCAGACTGGTAAAACAGAAAGCAGTGAATGATCTTTTGCCAGCCTGTTCCCTGATCTTTTATTTTTTATTGTATGGCCGTTTCTCGGCCTACCGCAGCGATGTAAACCTGGCCATAATGGGTTCAGCGCTGATTCCTGTATTCCTTTATTATTTTCAGGCCCGGCGAAAGCTGCCTTATGTTATTGTTACAGTTATACTTTTTATAACCCGTGAGGATTTCTCTTTCTGGCTGATATTTATAGGATTGTTCCTGGCCATAGAATACCGCAGGAACAAACAACTCAGACAAAGAGCACTTCTGCTGTCGCTCCTCTCAACTGCTTTTTTTGTTCTGAGTATGGCAGTGCTCATACCGTTTTTCCTGGAAAATGAAAATAAAAAATTTTCTCTGTTTGAATACAAACATGCACTGGGTGAAGATCCCGCCAGTGCTATCCGCTACCTGGTACACGATCCTGTGAGGGTATTTCAGCTCCTGTTTATCAACCATCTGCCCGATAATTTTTATAACAACATCAAAGCAGAGTTTTATCTCTTTTATTTTTTCTGCGGTGGATTTCTATTGTTTACCCGACCGCATTTTCTGATTCCGTTTATACCTCTTCTTGCAAAGAAGATGCTTAACGATAACCCGGTCCGCTGGGGAATGCATAGCTATTACGCGGTAGAAGTGGTAAGTATACTGCCTATACTGCTGTTTATCATCCTGGCAGGTTTTAACGGAAGGCGCAGCGCCATTTTGGCTCCTCTGTTATGTGTGATGGCTCTCCTGCTCACAATCATCAGGATGGAATGGCAGCCGGTAAATGCCATTCTTAGTGAAGACAACAAGTATAGGATTTTTAATTCCGCCTTTTACCGGCCCGAATACAACACTGCAGCCCTCAGAGAACTGATCCGTAAAATTCCTGATGATACCGACGTTTCAGCCTCCAACAGACTAACCCCGCACCTGGCCTACAGACCCAGCATCAAACTATTTCCCGGCAAGAGCGATGTGGGTTATGTGCTGCTGACAAAACGGGGAGATACCTTTCCGCTTTCGCAGGAGGCTTATGATGCTGAGGTGGACGCCATGCGTAATTCACCTGCAATATGGGCGGTACGCTATGAAAACGAGAAGTTTATCTGTTTCAGGGGTGTTGCAGACCCCTAGCGGGTCCCAAAAAACCCCTATTTTTGAGGTTCTCACACATTATGCCTCTGTCGCGAAAGAAGCTGATCATTTGTAATATCCTGCTTTGTGGATTTATCACACTGCTCTTTCTGCTGAATTTTTATCACCGCACCATGTTTATGCGGCCCAGCTCATTTCACCAGTGGCGGCAAACCGATTGCCTTTCTATAGCGAAAAACTACTACCACGAAGGCATGAATTTTTTCCAGCCTAAGATCCACTATCAGGGAGTGGCTGAAGGCAAAGCTGTGAGCGAATTCCCTCTGATCAACTATTCGGTCGCCGCGCTCTGGAAAGTATTTGGTGAGCATGAATTTATATACAGGTTATTTGAATACCTCATTTTTTTAACGGCCATATTTACGCTCTTCAACACAATACTTCTTAAGGCAAAAAGCTGGTGGCTGGCCTGGTTATCGGCCGGCATTCTGCTTACCTCACCCTTGCTGGCCTATTACGGGCTTAATTTCCTTTCCGATGTTCCGGCACTGTCATTCGCCATTATCAGTTTCTGCTGTCTCTTCCGGTTTACTGAAGGAAAGGGCCAGTCAAATTTCTATCTGGCATTGCTGTTTGGTATGCTCGGCGTTTTGGTGAAGGCAAGCGCGCTGGTGCCGCTTTGTCTGGCGCTGCTTACAGGTGTTGCGGCACTCGCCGGCAGATCGTTTTTCAGGATTTCAGCGGCACCGCTGCTAAATAAATGGGCAGCTTTCTCAGCCATGCTGGTGGTGACTGCGCTTGTATTTGCGTGGTACCGGTACGCGCTATACTATAACAATCACAATAACAGTGTTTTTCTGCTCACTGTGCTTCCTTTGTGGGAAATGGAGGAAGGACAGATTATCTATAACCTGAAGATGCTCTTCAATAATCTATTCCCGCTCTTTCTTAACAAGCCTGTTTTTTTTCTTTTTCTGGTCCTGGTGATGTTTGTGATTGGCGGATTCAGAAGGCTGAGCCGGTTCCTTAAAATTTCGTTCATTTTTTCAGCTCTCTTCTTCGTGTTTTATCTGCTCTTCTTTTTTCAGGTTTTTACAGTACATGATTACTATCTGATCAATCTTTTTATATTTCCTGTGATCACCCTCATTTGTGTATGTGATCTGGTTTGGCAGGTTGGCACCAATACTCATCAGCGGCGTTTTATGCGTTTACTGGTTAGTCTGGTTTTGCTTTTTTCTTCTTTCCACTCTGCTGCCGTGTACCGCCTGCGGACCATCGAAGATGATAAAATGGTTTATTGGTTTCCCTTTATTTCCCGCGAAGAGAGCGATCTGGCCAAGTACCTTTTCTGGAGCTACAGTAACAATATCCAAAGAGTGGAGCAGTTAACTCCCGAACTGCGCAAACATGGCATACAGCGAGAAGACAAGGTGCTTAGCATCCCTGATGTCAGTTATGATGTTAGTCTTTACCTGATGGATCAGAAAGGTTTTACGCTTCGCGACAATATTTCTGCCGACAGCCTGATTATGGATCAGTACTTACCCCGCATCGAATACATTGTTTTAAGTGATACCAACCTGAAACAGGAAAGGGCCTGGAGGCGTAACGAGCACAAGTTTAAGCTGTATTTTACAAGCGGACCAGTTCAGGTATTTAAAATGAAGAACGGCAACTGATGCTCTTTAACTCCCTGCATTATCTTCTTTTCCTGCCTTTAACAGTGGCGCTGTATTACCTGCTGGCACATCGCTACAGGTGGATCCTTATTTTTATCGCCAGCTGTTATTTTTATATGGTTTTTGTACCTGAGTACATCCTTGTACTTTTTGCGATCATCCTCATTGATTTTTTTTCCGCCCACGCCATCTTTCACAGCGAAGGCAAAAAACGAAGGTTATACCTGGTACTTAGTCTGCTTTCAAACATTCTGTTGCTCTGCTTTTTCAAGTACTTTAATTTTCTCAATGAAAATCTGGAAGCTGTGGCGGCTTTGTTTGGTGTGGGATTCAGACCTGTAAATCTGGATATCCTTCTGCCGGTTGGACTCTCATTTCATACTTTTCAATCGATGGCGTACACCATAGAGGTTTACAGAGGCAGGCAGGAACCAGAAAAACACATGGGCTACTTCGCGAATTACGTTTTATTTTTTCCGCAGATGGTTGCCGGACCAATCGAACGTTACGCTACCCTCGGATCAGAGCTGCGCCGCGATCACCGTTTTAGTTATGATAATCTGTCGCATGGTGTGCGGCTGATTTTGTTCGGACTTTTTGTAAAGATGGCTGTCGCCGACAACCTGGCGCCTGTGGTCAATCAGGTGTATGCCGATCCCTCAGCCTACAGTCCGACTCAAATATTTACGGCCATGGTTTGTTTTTCTTTTCAGATCTACGCCGATTTTTACGGTTACTCCACCATCGCTCTGGGCAGCGCCCGATTGCTTGGCATAAGGATCATGGATAATTTTATGATGCCTTATCTTTCGCGAAACATTACCGAGTTCTGGTCGCGCTGGCACATTTCTCTCAGCAGCTGGTTTCGTGATTACCTCTACATTCCCCTTGGGGGAAACAGGGTAAAGCTGCCCCGCTGGTGTTTTAATATTATGGTGGTGTTTATGGTGAGTGGTTTATGGCATGGGGCCAGCTGGACCTTCGTTGTTTGGGGAGCACTGCACGGGCTGATGCTGCTCATGGAACGGTTTTTCAGGAAAATCACTGGCTTTGAAGTACGGGCAGAGTGGACGCCGCTCAATGTTTTGCTTACACTCAAAACTTTTATTGTCTGCACTTTTATCTGGGTCTTTTTCAGGGCCGATAGTTTTGAGCAGGCCAGTTCCATTTTTTCTGCTTTGTTTAATACCAGTAATTTAAAGGGGGGCGAACTAGGGGCAGGAAGAGCGTTGTTTTTTGCATTTGTACTAATTCTTACCGATCTGTTCTTTTATAATTCCCGTTTCGACCTGAAGGTCCATCCATTAAAAAAACCACTGCGTTGGGCAGTATACACCGTATTGTTGTTTTTTCTGCTGGCCATGTCCGGCACTGAGAAATTTACTTTTATTTATTTTCAGTTTTGATGAGGAAAACGATCATACAGAATTGTTTTCTTGTTCTGCTGATAGTAGCGGGCCTTAATCTCATCTACCGCTTTACTTTTTATCAGAAAGATCTTGAAGAGAAGTATCCGGAGGCCCAGCTGCTGCGTGAAAGCCAGGACACAACCGACATTTACTATTTTGGTGAATCAAGCGATTTTACAACTCATCCCGGCGATACCAATAAAAAAAGTATTTCCTCTCTGGTCCAGGATTTTTTCCCCTCACTCAAAATTACGACAGTTGATAAGCCTGCCACGCACGCCGGTATCTACAGAAAATGGCTGCAGCAGCTGGAGATGCCCGCACCACGCCCAAAGGCAATCATTGTAACGTTGAATCTGCGTTCATTCGATGCCACCTGGCGGCATTCAAAGCTTGAGACGCAGCTTCAGGAAGGCTTTGTTCTAACGCGACCGTTTCCGGCCATCATAAACCGTTTTTTCTTATCGCTGCAGTTTTTCGACAATAAAACAGCAGAGGAGCGTGAACAGGAAATGTTGGAAGAATGGAGAACCACGCCTTTGGAATTTCCCTTTCCATTTAAATACAGCACTGTCACAGAGTGGGATCAGGCCATGGCAAATGGTACCTATCTCAATGAAGATGGCTCATGGAATGTGCCAAAGATCACACTGGCCTGCCATTACATAAAAACGTATGCTTTTAATATTAAGGAAGATAATGAACGGCTGCAGGACTTTGATGCAATTTATAGCTGGTGCGCAAAAAATAACGTAAGACTTTTTTACAATCTTATGGCAGAGAATATTGAATATGCCGATAGTCTCGTTGGCAGGGAATTAGTATTTTTAATGAAACAAAACAGAGACATTCTGGTGGAGCGTTACAACAAAGGAATTTGTACAGTGATAGATAATCTTGAAAGGGTAGAGGGAAGCTCCTTTATTGACCAGGACTGGACCACAGAGCATTACGATTTTAGCGGACGTTTAAGCATAGCGCGTAACGCCAGCAACACTTTAAAAAAATTTTTTCAGCAACACTATAAAAAGGCATATTGATGTTAGATAAGAACGGAATAGCAAAACGCATAGCAAGAGAAGTAAAAGACGGCATGTATGTTAACCTTGGCATTGGCATCCCAACGCTGGTGGCTAATTTTATACCCGAGGGTGTAAATGTGGTTTTGCAATCAGAGAACGGAATTCTTGGCATGGGGCCTTTTCCTTATGAAGGAAAAGAAGATGCGGATCTGATAAACGCGGGTAAACAAACAATTACGCTGCTAAAGGGTTCAAGTATTTTTGACAGTGCCATGAGTTTTGGGATGATACGCTCTCAAAAAGTTGACCTTACCATTCTTGGCGCAATGGAGGTGAGTGAGAACGGCGACATTGCCAACTGGAAAATCCCGGGTAAAATGGTAAAAGGCATGGGGGGTGCGATGGACCTGGTTGCCAGTGCAAAAAATATTATTGTTGCCATGCAGCAGGTGAACAAAGCCGGTCAATCAAAACTTCTCAGCAAATGTGAGTTACCTTTAACCGGTGTTCGTTGCGTAAAGAAGATCGTGACCGAGCTTGGTGTTTATGAGATCGTGCCAGGTGGCGGGTTTAAATTATTGGAGCGCGCCCCAGGCGTTTCTATTGAGCAGATCAGAAATTCTACGGCAGGTAAACTCATCGTTGAGGGAGAGCCGGCAGAGATGGTGATCTGAGTTGATCAGAGTTTATTTATTTCCCAACAACAACACCGTTCCTGAGCGGTTGTAATTTCTTCCTTCCAGGTCTTTGTACCTGATCTGGTATACATACACACCTTCCTGCACAATTTTGTCGCCTTTATTGTGTGGCGTGCCGTTCCAGCCTTTTACAGGATCTTTGCCTGAGTAAACAAGATGCCCCCAGCGGTCAAAGATCTCCATCTCAAATGATTTTACATCCAAACCATAAGGAGAGAACACCGGAACAAAATGGTCGTTTACCCTGTCGAAATTGGGAGAAAAACTATTGGGAATAAAAACATAAAGGTCGTTCTTTACCTCTATGACCCTGCTGATCTCACTGCTGCAGCCGTTAAAGGTGGTGGTTTGTAAACGCACGGTGTATTTTCCAGCTGCCGGAAAAGTAAGTTCTGGATTCACTTCATAGCGCTCACCCTGTCCCTGCACAGTCCACACATACTTATTGTTAGCTGCACCCTGACTTTTATTGATCACTTGTACCTCAGGCTCTGCTATACTCAACTCTGGTTTGCTGAATTCAAAATCCGCTTGTGGGGATTCAAACACTTTTATATCACCGTTCAAAACAGTACGCGTAAAACAGGCACCCAGTGAATAGTTAAATACTACACTAAAAGTGCCGGGCGAGTTAAAAGTATGATTCAACTCCGTCCCTTCATGATTTGAAGAGCCATCGCTGAGGTTCCACTGCCCTTTGCCTGCTTTCCCATTTATATTGGGAATATTCAGCCTCACCTGCAGGGGCGCGCATCCCTCCTGTTCACTGGCAACTACAGTTACTTCAGGAATGTCGTCTATTTTGATTGTGATGGTGCTTTCATCAGGACAGAGCTGACCATTTACGGGAGGCTGTGTATAATACCGCATGATATTATTTTCGCCGATATTAGCCACTGCAGGGTTAAATACGCTGCCATTAAGCGCAGGTCCACTCCAGCTGCCGCCAGGATTTATTGCAATACTGTTTAAATTAAACCGGTCGCTGTTGCGGCAAAAAGTAAGTTCAGACTGGTTAAGCGCTGCCGAAACAAATGCAACCACTTCAATGGTTGATTGCGTGAAAGCAATACAGGGACCAGAAGCAATACTATACGTGAAAATGTTAAGGCCGGTATTGGCACGGGCAGGATGAAACAGTCCTCCATGACTAACGGCTCCGGTATTGGCACCCTCAAATACGCCGCCAACCGGACTTACGGTAAGCTGCATTGGCGGGGCATTGGTGCAGAAAGGACCGGCCTCTGCAACCGCCGGGGCTGCAAGGGAGAAGACCTGTACACTTATTGTAGCCTGGTCGGGGCAAAGGCCCGAAGGAAAACTCGAAGTACTGTGTGTTAGAACAAATTTACCTGCACCAGAGAGCTGCGGGTTAAATGTTGCACCCTGTAACCCTGGTCCACTCCATGTGCCTGCACTGTTGTTGCTGTAGGGCAATACACTTATTGCGGCTGAATTGTCGCAGAGATCGGGAAGTTTGTCTGAAGTTAATGTTGCGGGCTCAAATGCCTCGACGCCAATAAAAATCGTTTGCTGGGTATTACAGGTGCTGGTGCCGATTACATATTGCGCAAAACTATTACCAATTGGCGCAGCTGAGGGATCAAACACGCCATTTGTTGTGAGATAAGTGGTGCCCACCCAGGTGCCCGACGAAGGCTGAACCTGTAACTGAACAGTACCATCGGCGCTGCAGAATGGACCTACAGGACTTATAATTGGAACAGGTGGGTTTAAGACACTAACTACAATCTCGCTCTGGTGAGGACAAAGCGTGGGATTGGGACTCGAGTTGTTGTAATAACTAAGTGTATAGTGAGAGGTTGCCAGGCCAGACACATTAAATACGTTGTTATTTACGTTTGTTCCCGTCCATGAACCTAATGTGTTTTGAAGAATACTCATTAGGTTAAAAGGATTGCTGCTGGCGCAGAGGTGAGGAACGGTACCTGTAAGTGCGGCCGTATTAAATTTTGATACCTGAAAACTGGCGCTGGTACTTGCCACACAGGTGCCCTGTCCTGCACTGTAAGTTACCGTATTGGCACCAATAGGATTTAGTGAGGGTGTTTGTAAACCAGAGGCAGTAATGCCCACGTTGCCGCTCCACACGCCACCCGGCGGACTGGCACTGAGGTTAACGGTATTGCTGTTGTTGCATTTTTCCGCTATGGGATGAATGGTTGGGGTAGGTGGATTAAAAACAAAAAAGGTAATGTTGGCCGAATCCGGACAAACGCTGTTTACCGGTGTTGACCAGATATTGTATTTGAATGTGTAGTTGCCGGTGGGAAGATTTTGTGGTGTAAAGAAACGCTGCTGGCTCACATTAGGGCCAGACCAGCGACCGGTAACGGTATCCTGCACAATAGCGAGTAGATCGTATTGGGGGTCCTGTTCACAGATCATGTTGAGGCTTGATGTAAAGGCCGGAGACCTGTATTGTGAAATTGAAAAACTGGATGTGTTGGAAACAGCACAGCTCCCCATAAAAACCGTATAGAGTACCGTATTGGTGCCGATTGACGTTAACGAGGGCGTTATAATTCCGGCAGGGCTCACGCCGGGTGCAAACCAGGTTCCCCCCCCTGGCAGCCCGGTAAGCTGGTATGGCTGAGAAACATTACAAAGTGGTGGCGGTATTGTTATTGTTGGAGAGGCAGGGTTGTTAATGGTGACTGTGATGGTTTTAGTGACCGGGCAGTTCAGCGCAGTAGGAGTGATAGTAACGCTGTAAATTAAAACCGCTGATGTTTGTGTGGAAGGAAGCGTTTGCGGTGTGATTGAAGTGCTGGGTGCAAGGGGAGAAAAAACGCCGGCCGACTGACCAGGATTCCAGTTGTAATGATAATCGGTAATATTAACAGGGCCGCTGAATAAACTCTGTGCGTAAAAATTACTGCCATTACAGATGGTGGGTGTGGCAGGAGTTACAGAGAAGGACGGATAATTCACGACCTTGATCGCCACTGTTTCTGTGGCAGGGCAGGCCATGTTGTCTGCAATAACCGTATAAATTCCTGATGCAGTGGCCTGCACCGATGCCAGTGTAGGATTCTGCGCCGTGCTGCTATAACTGCCCGGGCCGGTCCATGTGTAAGTAATATTGGAAGAATAATTGGTGGCGACGCTGAAACTTACATTTTGTCCCGAACATACAATGGAGCTGCTGCTGACTGCGGCCGTTGCAGTTACCGGCCCGCTGTTTTGTGGTACCCCGCCTACATACACCATATAATCTTCAGTTTCTCCGAAATTAAAAGTGCCGCAGGGGGTAATGTTGGTGCCATTAGTAGCAAAAGCACAGCGGACACGCATGCGGTACGCCCCTGCAGGCTGGTTGGCTGGTATGGTGAATACCAGGGTGGTCCAGGTGGCGGCAGCAGGCACATTGGAGGTTGCGGCTACCTGCTCTCCGGGATTCTGAAAGACATTGTCCTGGTTCCAGTCTATCCATATAGCGAAACCCTGAGCAAATATGATCCCTGACTGTATGTTGCAGGTGATAGTCTGCCCTGGATTGACTGCAAGAAACATGGAACAATTGAACACATAATTTGAACAGGTATTGAGTGTGCAGGTGGAGTTACAGCCAGAATTATTGTTTGTGATATTGCCCGTTCCGCCAGTTGTATTAAAACTATTAATAAAATCATTAATACCATTGTTAGGGGAGTTACTTGGACCGGTAGCACAATTTCCTTGAGTATACAATCCGGCACAGTAGGGCGAGGGAGACGTAATCTGGGCTACCTGCTCAAAAGAACAGAATAACGACAGCGCCAGAGCAGCTATTTTGAAAAAAAATTTCATTTTACGTACTCCGGTTTATATAAAAGATCTTTCCCAGCCTTCAACCTAAGCGCATCACGAAAACCCGGCATGGGAACTATTGCCTCTTCGTTTTGTTTACGGTGCTGTTCAAACCTGCTTATGTCTATGATCTCCTCATTAAGCGGAACACCCTCGCTGAAATGATCGCGTACTACGTCAAAGCTTTCAGTATAATACCACAGTTCGCGGTGGTATTGCAGTTTGTTTTCTTTCTTCCAGGCTTCCAGTGCGTCAGGCCCCCCATGTCTCACCGCCAGGTACGGCAAATACATTTTTACCTTGGCCATGTCAGGTTTATAATTGTCGGCTAAAGAGATCTGCGCTCTACTTGCAGGCGTGCTAATCAAAAAGACAGCTAATACTATTAGGTTGAGGATCCCTTTCATAAGATTATCTTACAAAGGTAGCTTAAAATACAAATACTCAGACAGTTATTAAATCAGTGAGAGCGCGCGTTCACTCAAAGGAGCAGGTAAATTTTAACTAAAAGTGAGCTTTTAAGAACTTGGGTGTTTTCTGTAACCTGAACTGGAATTGGGGGAATCGTTAACCTACTAAATACCCCCTCAATCGTCACTTCGTACCTCGTACTTTGTACCTCCTACCTCGTACTTCGTACTTTGAACTTCGTACTTCTCGTAAATCGTAAATTGTACTCCCACTTCGTACCTCGCACTTTGAACTTCGTACTTTGAACTTTGTACCTCGTACTTCACCATAACTCGTTCTTCGCACAACTCTTCAATCGTAAATCGAAAATCGTAGCTCGTACTCATACTTCGTGCCTCGTACTTCGTACCTCGTACTTCGTACTTTGTACCTCATTCTTCGCACTCTTCAATCGTAGATCGTAGATCGTCAATCGTAAATTGTACTCCCACTTCGTACCTCGTACTTTGAACTTCGTACCTCGTACCTTGTACCTCGTACTTCACCATACTTCGTTCTTCGCACAACTCTTCAATCGTAAATCGTACTCATACTTCGTGCCTCATACTTCGTGCCTCGTACTTCGTACCTCGTACTTCGTACTTTGTACGTCGTTCTTCGCACTCTTCAATCGTAAATCGTAAATCGTAAATCGTAAATTGTACTCCCACTTCGTACCTCGTACTTTGTACTTCGTACCTCGTACTTCTTACTCTGTCCTCACGCTACCGTCGGCGGCGGTTCCATCACCGCGCCGCATTTTTTGCAGGTACGTAATACGCGGCTTTCGTAGAATTTCTTGAACTCCGCCTGAAACTGAGTTTGTATATCTGTGAGGGTAAAATATACTTCGTGAAGTTTATTGTTGCATTTTTCGCAGAACCACATCAGTCCGTCTTTTTCACCCTGCTTTTTTTTGTGTTCAACCACCAGGCCAACAGTATTGGCAAAACGTCGCGGATTATGCGGAACTTTTGCCGGAAGCAGAAAGATCTCTCCTTCTTTGATGGGCACCGTTACCGCCCTGCCGCCTTCCTGGATCTGCACCTCTATATCTCCTTCAAGCTGGTAAAAAAACTCTTCCCCCTCATTGTAATGATAGTCTTTGCGCGAATTAGGGCCGCCAACTACCATGATAATAAAATCCGCATCGGTGTAAACAACCTTGTTGTTCACCGGCGGTTTAAGGAGATGACGGTTCTCGTCGATCCACTTTTTGAAGTTAAATGGCCGTGTTATCATAAAGCCAAATTTAATCTTTTGGCCATTCAAATACCATAATTTTTAGGGGAACTGATTTTTCTTTCAGATCAGCTTTTGGGCCAGTAAATATTCGGCTATCTGCACAGCGTTGGTAGCCGCTCCTTTGCGCAGGTTATCAGAAACCACCCACATATTCAGGCACTTTTCACGCGACTCATCACGACGCAATCTGCCAACAAACACCTCATCGCGGTTGTGCGCGGTAAGCGGCATAGGATACAGTTGTGAACCCGGTTCGTCCTGCACAATCACGCCAGGGGTTTCGGTAAGAATTTGGCGCAGTTCCTGCAACTCATAGTCCTTTTCAAATTCAATATTCAGGCTTTCGCTGTGGCCACCCATCACCGGGATCCGAACAGTTGTGGCTGTAACCGCTATGGAATCATCCCCCATAATTTTTTTGGTCTCATTCACCATCTTCATTTCCTCCCTGGTATAGCCGTTTTCAAGAAACACATCTATCTGCGGAATAGCATTTAAATCAATCTTGTATTTATAAGCCATCTCATCACTGCTGCCTGTCTCCCGTTCGTTCATAAGCTGACCTACGGCCTTTACTCCGGTGCCGGTTACGCTCTGGTAAGTTGAGACTACCACACGTTTTACGCCATATTTTTTGTGAAGAGGATTTAATGCCACCACCATCTGAATAGTTGAACAATTGGGATTGGCAATTATACGGTCGGTTTTTTCCAGAACATGGGCGTTCACCTCAGGCACCACCAGTTTTTTGTCCTTGTCCATTCTCCATGCCGAAGAATTATCGATCACCGTAATTCCCGCTGCGGCAAATTTTGGCGCCCATTCAAGTGAGGTTGATCCTCCGGCGGAAAAAAGTGCCACCTGAGGTTTTGCCTCAATGGCTTCCTGCATGCTGTGAACGCGGTATTTTTTGTTCCTGAAAACGATCTCTTTTCCCACCGATCTTTCTGAGGCCACAGGAATAAGTTCTGTGATCGGAAAATTACGTTCTGCCAGTACTTCAAGCATTTTTGTGCCAACCAGACCCGTTGCACCAACAACCGCTACTTTCATTTTGCTGAATTTGATTTTGAGGCCGCAAAAATAGCACTTTTAAAAGTACTTTTGCGGCGCCTGATGTCAACCAAATCGCTTTCATGGTTTCTGCTGATTCTTCTCTCAATTGTATGGGGAAGCTCCTTTATGCTTATGAAACGAGGCCTGGAGGCTTTTTCAAGCGGAGAGGTAGCAGCACTTCGTATAGGCATCGCTTTCCTGTTTTTGAGCCCCCTCTTGCTCTGGCATTATCGCATTGATCTCAAAAAATACCTGCCAGGACTCCTGATTATGGGTTTTTTCGGAAATTTTTTCCCTGCCTTCCTTTTTACGCACTCCGAAACCATGATCAGCAGCAGTCTAGCCGGTATGCTTAACGCGCTTACACCTTTTTTTACTGTGCTGGTTGCCTGGGTGTGGCTGAAGCTAAGGCCCTCGGGGAACAAGATTGCGGGCATTGCTGTGGGTTTTGTGGCAGCCATTGCGCTGATCTTTTTTGAACAGGGGAATGATACGTTCAAAAACTTCAGTTTTGGCGGCCTGGCACTGCTGGCCACGTTTTTTTATGCCCTGGCTATCAATGGCATCAAAAAATACCTTTCTGACCTTAACGCGGTAACCGCCACTGTTTGGGCTTTTACTTTTACAGGACCGGTTGCGCTGATCTATCTCTTCGGTTTCAGCGATTTTACCCAGCATCTGCAACATTCTCCAAAAGCCTTAAGTTCGCTGGGTTACGTGTCAATTCTGGCTATAGCAGGCACAGCATTGTCGGTTATTCTTTTTAATGTGCTGATAAGGATCTCAGGGGTGGTTTTTGCCAGTAGCACTACTTACCTTATTCCGGTGGTGGCTGTGCTTTGGGGCATTTTCGGGGGGGAATTGGTGAGTATGGGGCAGATTTTTGGGATGGTGGTGATTATTTTAAGTGTTTACATCATCAACCGCCGCTAATTTTTGCCCGATTGTCATTAATTCAGTATATTTGCGTCCCTTTTTAGGGTAATTATTAACAATTTTAAAATCAAAGCATGTACGCAATCGTAGAGATAGCCGGGCAACAATTCAAAGTGGAACGTGGAAACAAAGTTTACGTTCACCGCCTGCAGGCTGATGAGGGTGCTAAGATTGAATTTGACCGCGTGTTGCTCATGGGCAATGGCGACAAGGTTTCAATTGGAAGTCCTCTTGTGGAAGGCGCAAAAGTAGCCGCCACAGTAATTGGTCACGTGAAAGGAGACAAGGTGATCATTTTTAAGAAAAAGCGCCGCAAGGGTTACCAGAAATGGAATAACCACCGCCAGAGCTTCACGCAGATCCTGATCCAGGGTGTTCTTGGAAAGGGAGATAAGCTGCAGGAAGAACTAAAAGCTGAAAGAAAAGTGCGCGTGCAGGGCAGGTACAATCCTGGTGCTGCAGAGGCTACCCCAAATACGGAGGTAGAAGCAACTGAAACCAAGAAGGCACCTGCAAAAAAGGCTCCTGCTAAAAAAGCGGCTCCTAAAAAAGCAGCAGCTAAAAAAGCAAGCAAACAAAAAGAAGATTAATTTAAACTGATGAATGGTTTAACCCCTTCATCATAAAGCGATAAAAAATGGCACATAAAAAAGGCGCGGGTTCATCAGACAATGGTCGCGACTCGCATAGTAAACGTTTAGGCGTGAAAATTTTCGGTGGTCAAACCTGCATCGCCGGCAACATCATCGTTCGTCAGCGCGGTACCAAGCATAACCCAGGTGAAAACGTGGGTATTGGTAAAGACCATACGCTGTACGCTTTGGTTGATGGTAAAGTGGTTTTCAAGAAAAAGAAAAACGACCGCTCGTACGTTTCTGTTCAACCTACAGAGGCATAAGTACATTCAGTTATTTAAAGAAGCCCTCCGTAGAAACACGGGGGGTTTTTTGTTGTGGAGCCTGCCGGCGGGAATCAGTATTCCAACCCACCCTTTTTCCGTGAGGATTATGATAGCGGCTTGGAATAGTGAATTTGAGATTTGGTGAAAGTTTAAACCGCGGGCGGATCTTGAGTTTTTAATTTTAACCGCAGAGGACGCCAAGAATGCGCAAAGGACGCAGAGTTTTTTATGCAATTACTTTGTTTCATAGTATTGAGACACAGACAATCCGATAGTTATCGGATTTGTCTTTGACAAAAATGAAGGCTCGCAAAGAGGTTTTAAGTTTTACGTACAGTAATGAATTCAAATCAAGCGTTAAATTTGCCAAACCAAATAAGATATGTTACAACTTAACTATATACAAGAGAACCGCGAAGAAGTGATCAAACGTCTCGCACTCCGGAACCTGAAGAATGCCGAAGAACTCGTAACGCAGATCATTGAGCTTGACTTAAAGAGAAAAGCTACACAAAAACAGACCGACGATGTGAGGGCAGAGGCTAACAGTCTGGCCAGGCAGATAGGCGATCTGATGCGCTCAGGAAAAAAAGCGGAGGCTGAAGATGTAAAAAAACGCACCGGCGAATTAAAATCCCGCGAGAAAGAACTCGACGAACAACTTAGTGCGATAGAGGCTGAGGTGCATGCCGTGCTGGTAACGGTTCCCAACACACCGCATATTTCAGTTCCTGCGGGAAAAACGCCTGAAGAGAACGAGGTGGTAGCTGAGCACGGCTCAAAGCCGGCTCTCAGCAAGGCTCAGCCTCACTGGGAACTGGCAGACAAGTATAACCTTATTGATTTTGAGCTGGGTGTTAAGGTCGCTGGAGCCGGTTTTCCGGTTTACAAGGGCAAAGGAGCGCGACTGCAGCGCGCACTCATCAACTTTTTTCTCGACCGTGCGCTCGCGGCAGGATACACCGAGATCCAGCCCCCCATTGTAGTTAATGAGGCAAGCGGATTTGGAACAGGACAGTTGCCCGATAAAGAAGGGCAGATGTACCATGTTACCGCTGATGAACTTTATCTTATTCCCACCGCGGAAGTTCCCATCACCAATCTGTACCGCGATGTTATCTTGAAAGAGGAGGACCTTCCCGTTAAAAACTGCGGTTACACACCTTGTTTCAGACGCGAAGCCGGTAGTTATGGTAAAGATGTTCGTGGTTTAAACAGGCTGCACCAGTTTGATAAAGTGGAAGTGGTACAGATAGTGCACCCTTCTAAGAGTTACCAGATCCTTGAGGAGATGCGCGAGTATGTAGCAGGACTTTTAAAAGAGCTTGGTCTGCCTTTTCGGGTGCTAAAACTTTGCGGCGGCGACATGGGTTTTACCAGCGCAATGACTTACGACATGGAAGTGTGGAGCGCAGCCCAGGAACGATGGCTGGAGGTTAGCAGCGTAAGTAATTTTGAGACTTTCCAGACAAACAGACTGCGCTGCAGGTACCGCGATGAAAAAGGAAAAACGCAGCTGGCACATAGTCTTAATGGAAGCGCCCTGGCATTGCCGCGTATTGTGGCCGCTCTGCTTGAAAATAACCAGACTGAGAACGGAATTAAGATCCCCGACGTATTGCAACCTTATTGCGGATTTTCAATAATTGACTGATGTTGGTAAAAAGCCTGATAGTGTTTCTCTTCTCTGCTTGTTTTATTTCAGGTTGCGCAGAAAAAAGCACTTACAGGCCGCTTGAAGAAGAGGTGGATAGTCTGGCTTCGGTCATAATACGAGCCGAAGAGCAGCTGCTGAAAACCGATACAGCTCAGCTGACTGTAATCATGAACCAGCAGGCAGCCTACCACCAATTTATTGAAGACTTTTTTGAGGATACTTTAACTACAGTTGAGGCCAATGATCTGCAACGTTTCGGTAGCAGCGGGGAGCAGCTTAAAGTTTGTTCCTATAACAGACAAGTACTTTTGTACCGGAGCGCGTTATTGAGAAGGCAGCTGATGGCGCTTTTAGATGACGTCCGCGCACGCAAAAGGACGCCTGATGAATTCAAGGTACATTTAACGTCAGAAAAAAATTCATGCACTGAATTTCTTGCGGCTTACACTTCTTTACAGGCCACGTTAGAACAAGCCAAACTCGACTATCAACTTTCATTTCCTGCAGTGCAAAAAGTATTGAGAAAGTACAACTATCGTGTGCCACAGAATCTGGCACAGAATACACACTGACCTATGGCCATTACTTTTCAGAATAAGGATATTGCGCTGAGACTGCCAGGTCGTATGAGAATAAAGGCCTGGATTCGGCGCGTGCTAAAACAAGAGGGAAAAAAAGAGGGGGAGATCAATTTTGTTTTTACCTCCGACGAACATTTACATGAAGTAAATCTGCAATATCTTTCACACGATACTTACACCGATATCATCACCTTTGACCAGACTGAAGGTTTAAAAGTATCAGGTGATATCATGATAAGTGTTGACAGGGTAAAAGATAACGCCGGGAAGTTCAAAAGCGGTTTTGAAGATGAGCTGCGCCGCGTAATTATACATGGAGTATTTCATCTTTGTGGTTACAAGGATAAAACCGCCGCTGAGGAGAAAACCATGAGAATAAAGGAGAACGAAGCGCTGCGCATTTATGAGTTGATCCCTGATTAAAAATCAGTATGATCCAGTGTGCTGATGCGTATCTTTTCCCGGTATCAGAACCACCAATCACCTCCGGAAGAGAATATTCTGCACTTTTTCTTTAAATGCCCGGTAAAGAAGATCTGCGTCATCCTGATGATCTGGAAAACCCAGGAAATACTCACGAATTATTCCTTTATCATCTATAAAAAAAGTCGCCGGAGTGGGCCTTACGTGAAATTTACTGTAAAGAGCACGGTCAGCGTCTGAAACTATTTTGATCTTGTTCGCTTCGATAGCGAATTTTTTTGCGGCATTGTCTCCATCATTTTTATCAGAGAAGTGTTTCAGGATCTTTTTCGGGTTATCGGTTGTAATGATGAGTATGCTTATTTCTGTAACATCGAACTCGGATGCAAGTTTTATTAGCATCCCTATTTCCTGGCGACAAGGAATGCAGGCCCATGAGTAGAAATTGATGATGGTGGCCTTTGAATGAAAAAAATCTTTATCAATTACCGTTGAGTCGGTCGCCATTACAGTAAATGAAGGAACCGTACCGTTGACCAGCGAAGAAGGATCATCGGAAAAACGTGAAAATAACAGGAACAGAGTAACAAGGCCGAACGCTTTTATAAAAGTGTTCCCTCTCATCACAATCAGTTGCCCACCGAAGAGGGATGTACATCGTTGCCGGCAATTCTAAGCGAAAAAGTGATAGGATATTCCATGCGGTAGCGAACAGCTTTGTCGCCAACAACAGCAGGGTTCCACCGGGTTTCTCTTATCAGTCTTATTGCTTCCTCTGTGCAGCCCCCTCCTACAGGTTTTTTTGCGCTAATGCCTGTAACAAAACCATTTGTCTCTACAATAAACTCAAGCACTACGGTTCCCTGAATGGAGTTTTCGCGGGCCAGCGGAGGATAATTTATATCTGAAAGAATGTACTCAGCCAGACCCTTATGGTCGTTTCTGTAATATGCCGGCGACCTGTCCGCGCGTGAAACTACTGCCAGGCTGGTATCGCAGAGTGCCGGCATTTTAATTCTGGCCCTGCTGCGCTGTTTAAGATATCGTTTGTATTTGGCGGTTGACAGACTAAAGACCAGAAAATAAGGCTGCGGGCCTGCAAAAGAAAGGCTGGTTCTGTTAAAGCGGTAAAACGACATCAGCCTGCTGATCTCTTTTTTCAGCAAATTGTTGTTTGTTCCCTTAATTACCAGATCAGTTGCGCGTCCGGCACTGTCAAGTGAGAAGTTGGTCTTTACTTCAACCGCGAAATTTTTTGTAAGCAGTACTTCCGGCAGGCTCAACTGCGTTTCAATCACCTGCTCAAACTGAAATTTACCTCCCTGTGGCATCAGTTCATATTCGAGATAGGTCTCCTGAGAATAGAACGGAAGCGGAATAATCAGTAGCAGAAGATATTTTATGCTGCTAAAGCGCATATATTAAAGTTAGTAAAAATCCCGCTCAAAGAACTTACACGGTAAAAAAACCGGCTTCTGTCAGGGTTCTATGCCTGTTAAAGCGTAGGAAATGAGGTTTGCGCCCATTTGCAGGGCCTTTTCGCGGGTGGTCTGACTGTTATTGTGAATTTCCGCACTCTCCCAACCGTCTCCGAGATCACATTCAAAATCATAAAAACAAACCAGGCGTCCTTTGTAAATAATACCTAAACCCTGTGGTGCCTGATTTTCGTGTTCATGGATCTTTGGCAGTCCTTTTGGGAAACTGAATTTCTGGTGATAAACAGGATGGTCGAAAGGCAGCTCAACAAGGTCAAGTTCGGGGAAGATCTTTTTCAGCTGCGGCCTTATAAATTTATCCATCCCGTAATTATCGCTGATGTGCAAGAAGCCTCCAGCGATAAGGTAGTTCCTCAGGTTTTCAGCTTCCTGCGTAGAAAAGATCACGTTACCATGTCCGGTCATGTGTATAAAAGGATAGTTAAAAAGCTCATTACTGCCGGCCTCCACAATAGCCTGTTCGGGATTGATGCTGGTCTTGAGCTGCTCGTTGCAGAACCTTATCAGGTTTGGCAGCGACGTTTCGAGGTTGGCATACCAGTCGCCGCCGCCGTTATATTTAAGGAGAGCTATCTGATAGGCGTGAGGGGCACGTCCCGCAAAACCTCCGCATAACAGCAGGGCCAGAACCGGTAAAATTATGATCCTAAGTTTTTTTTTCATCTTAAACAGACTTATAAAATTCAAGCAGTTCCACAACCTGCTTTGCTTCAGCCACATCGTGAACCCTTATCAGCGATGCGCCATTAAGTACCGCAAGGGTATTTAAAACGGTGGTGCCGTTGAGGGCTGTAACCGGATTTGTGCCGGTAATTTTGCTGATCATACTTTTACGGGATAGGCCGGCCATCACCGGATAATTCAGTTCGGAAAAACGATGTAGGTTTTTCAGAAGTTCATAATTGTTAGCCAGACTTTTTCCAAAACCGAAACCCGGGTCGACGATGATCTTGCTGAAACCTTTTTGTTCGAACTCAAAACATCGCTGCTGCAGTGAGCTGAACACCTCATTCACCACATCCTCATAGGGCTTGTTTTGCTGCATTGTTGCCGGACTGCCATCCATGTGCATTAAAATAAATGGCAGATCAATTTCGCAGACTGTTTTTGCCATTTCGGGATCAAGTACCGCACCGCTTATATCGTTGATGATGTCGGCGCCTTCTGAGGCAGCGTTACGCGCCACCCGGGAGTAGTAGGTATCTACGCTGACAAAAACTTCCGGGAATTCCTTTCTTACTGTTGCAAGGGCAGGTTGAAGCCTTCTCCATTCTTCGTCAGCGCCGGGAGATGCCGAACCAGGGCGTGAGGAGGCAGCACCCAGATCAATGATGTTGGCACCCGCCCTGATTTTTTGCTCTACATCTCGTAAAACGTCTTCTTCAGTGCTGAATTTGCCCCCGTCGTAAAAGCTGTCGGGTGTAAGGTTCACAATGGCCATTATGAGCGGCCGCGCGAATGTTAGCAATTTGCGGTTGCAGGAATATGCAGTTGCGGGAATTTCTTTACTTTTAGTGCTCATTATGCAATCCACTTCGCAGCAGTACGACGCGGTTATCTCTCTTTGCAAAGATATCTTTTTAAAGAAAATGAAAGATTACGGCACGGCCTGGCGTAACCTCAGACCACGCTCGCTTACAGATCAGATCTTTATAAAAGCCCAGCGGATAAAGAGTATAGAAGAAAAGGGACAACAAAAGGTGGAGGACGACATCCGCGGAGAGTATGTGGGAATTGTGAATTATTGTCTTATCGCCCTTATTCAGATCGAATTGTGTAACGACTCCAGGATGGAACTGCCCTTCGAGGAAGTTTCGGAGTTGTATACCCGGCACCAGGAACGCACTAAGCAGCTGATGGAGGACAAAAACCACGATTACGGAGAGGCCTGGCGCGATATGCGCATGGAGTCGCTTACCGACCTTATCCTCATGAAGATATTCAGGGTGAAACAGATCGAGGACAATAAAGGCAAAACGCTTATAAGCGAAGGTATTGAGGCCAATTATATGGACATGATCAATTACGCTGTTTTCGCCCTTATAAAGCTGGACCGCAATAGTTAAAAGATATAAAAGCGGTGGCTCCGGAAAAGCTATGTTTTAATTTTATCTGACTCACACAAACCCCTATGAAAAATTTTTTAGCATCACCATTGTTCAGGCTGATCTGGTCGGTTGCCCTGGCGCTTTTTATTTATCTGATCTGTCCTCCCTGTTTCAGCAAAACCACCCTGGCAGTATTACTGCTGGTGCTGCTGCTGATCATTAATTTTTCGGGACCGATCTCAAAAATAAAACTGCTTACGCATGTGGCGCGGTTCCTCACAGGCGGACTTTTTGTTTTTTCCGGATTTATAAAAGCGAACGATCCACTTGGTTTCAGTTACAAGCTCGAAGAGTATTTTGAGGTGTTTAAGGCCGACACCGGGTTGGCGTTTTTCGAATATTTCGCTCATGCTTCACTGCCACTGGCAATTATCATCTGCGCCAGTGAGATAATCCTTGGTATAATGCTGCTTATAGGTTATAAACGTGAGCTCACTTTATGGCTGCTTTTTGCACAGATCGCATTTTTCACGTTTCTTACGTTCTATTCGGCCTGTTACAATAAGGTAACACACTGCGGCTGTTTTGGCGATTTTCTCCCGCTTAAGCCCTGGGAGAGCTTCTGGAAAGATGTGGCATTGATGGTACTGATAGCTTTGTTGTTTGCAGGCAAAAAGAATATCAGGCCCTTGTTTGCGAACATGGTGAATAATACTGTTTTTATGCTGGGCCTTGTATTCGCTGTAGGGTTCCCTGTTTATGCGTACCGCAATCTGCCGCCCCTCGATTTCAGAGCCTACGCACCGGGAGAGAACATTGCGCTTAATATGCAAAAAGGAGAGGGTTATATTGACCCCGTGTACGAAACCCATCTGGTTTATGAGAATATTCAGACAGGAGATAAAGTAAGTTTCACGCAGGAAGAATACATGTCTTCTAAAATATGGGAAGACACCCTGACCTGGAGATGGTTCGCTACAGACAACCATCTTGTAAGTGAGGCTGTAAATCCGCCGCGCATCACCGATTTTACGGTAACCGATCTTGATGGAGATGATGTTACTTCTGAGTTGTTGAACGACGAGGGCTACAGTTTCTGGTTGATCATGCATGAATTAAAAAAGACAGAGAACGATAAAGATCTGATGGCGCAGATCAACGATCTTTATAAGCATGCTACCTCTGAAGGATATAAAGTTTACGCTTTTACCGCCAGTGGCCCCTCCGAAATAGATGCCTTTAAACATGAGCACAATGCGCTGTATGATTTTGTGACTGTTGATAACACTGTGCTGAAAACCATGATCAGAAGTAATCCCGGTTTAATGCTGATGAAGAAAGGAACCGTGATTGCCAACTGGCACCATAACAACTTTCCGGGGTTCAGTGAAGTAAAAGAGGAACACATGAAGTAGCGGGATGTGTTGGCGCCTGAAGGAATTCCATTATCTTTAGGTTATGAAGCACCTGACCATATTCTATTTTATGGTTTTTTTGGGGCAGTACAGCGCTCAGAGCTACAGCGATAGCCTCATGGCGCGGGCGGAGCTCTTGTACAAATCAGGCGATTATACTTCTGCGCTAAAGTTATACAACCAGCTTTTGCATACGGAGCCACGGAAAGGCAGTCTGTATTTGCGGCGTGGCGTCGTTAAGTACGCGTTGCGAAACGACAGTGGTGCGGTAAGCGACTACAGCAGAGCCATAAGGTATGGTGCTGACTCCTACGAGGTATACTATCGAAGAGGACTCTGTAAGTTCCTTAACAGACAGTACGCTGAAGCAGCAGACGACTTTACCAGATCGCTTGAAAGGAGAAAGTATCATGCGGAATCTTATTTATACAGAGGTGCCTCTTATTTTTATATGAAGCGCGATCTGGAAGCAGTGCAGGACGAAAGCTGGGCAATCAGCATTAAGGCGACAAATTCACTTGCCTATTATTACAGGGGTATTGCCCGTTACCAGCTGAAGGATTTTAAACGTTCATACGAAGATCTTAACAGGGCTGTAGAGCTTAAGAAAGATCATGAACATCTTTACAGGAGGGCGCTCTGTGCTTACAAGCTGGGACGGGTAGAGGATGCAATAAGTGATTTCTCAGAAGCCATAAAGATCAAACCCTTGGCGCAGTACCACTACGACAGGGGATTGTGCTATCTCGTCAAAGGATCAGATGATCTGGCGCTGAATGATTTTGATAAAACACTTCAGTTAAGACCCGGCCTTTCTGAGGCGTATCATTACAGGGGGCTTGCGAAAAAGTACATGGATGACCTGCAGGGGGCCTGCACCGATCTTAAAAAAGCAAAAGCCGCAGGTTATAAGAGATCTGCGGCCGAGCTTAATAAGTTAATGTGCGAGTAGACTGTCAGACCCTGCCCAGGCGCCACAGCATTATTTCATGCGACCACAGCGCGCCGAACCAGGTGCGTTGCTTCTTGTAGGGAACGTTGAATTCACGCGCGGTTTTTTCCACTATTGCTGAGATCTTTGGATAATGTACATGACAGATTGTAGGGAACAAATGGTGCTCTACCTGATAATTCAGACCGCCAACCAGCCACGAAAATACCGGATCACCAGTAGCAAAATTCATGGTAGTGCGCATCTGGTGTTCTGCCCAGTGGTTTTCAAAATTGCCATTCTCGGCAGGTAAAGGAAACTCGGTTTCCTCCACCACGTGTGCAGGCTGGAAGATCATGGCAAGAATAAGTCCGGCCAGGTAGTGTATGGTTAAAAAGCCCACCAGCCACTCGAGGAAAGTCATTTCTTTTACCAGGAAATAAGGCAGAAGCATGTAAAGGTGGTAAATGAGTTTGGACGCGATCAGGGTGATCAGTTCTTTGCGAAAGGTGGTCTTGGCCGCTGTAAGGTGGCCTTTTTTGTGATAACGGATCAGTTGTCTGAAATCTTTCGTGGTGCTCCACATAAGGGTCATCATCCCATAAAAGAACCAGGCGTACAAAAATTGTAGTTTGTGGATCCATTTGCGTTTGGCATGTGGCTCGAAACGCATAAAGCCCGGAGGAGCGATGTCCTCATCGTGATCGTGTACATTGGTGTAGGTGTGGTGAATAACATTGTGCTGTATCCTCCAGTTCAGTGAATACCCACCAACCAGATTCATCGAGAGATATCCAAGTAATTTATTCAGTTTTGTGTTTTTGCTGTAACTGCCGTGATTGGCGTCGTGCATAACACACAGGCCGATACCCGCCATCGAAAGCCCCATCATAATACTAAGCAGGAACCACACAAGACGGCTGTCAAAAACATTAAATACAAGAAGGAAGTAGGGGGTAAGGTATGCCACAAACATAAAAACCGTCTTAACGTACATGTTTACGTTACCGCTTTTGCTGAGATTTTTTTCTTTGAAATAAAGGTCGACGCGTTTTTTTAGTTCTGTGTAAAACTGGCGGTTCGTATTGTTGAACCTGAGAATTTGCGAATTGGACATTGGTATTCTTGTTGGTAATCTGTTTAATTTAATAACCGCTAAAAATAACGAATCCGATCGGAATGTAAAAGTTAATTCTCCGTAATTTTGAGCTTATAATCAACTGTTTGCAATGTGTCGGCGTACTTTCTCTGAGTAAAGCTCAGGGTGGTTGTTCCGGCAGATAAAGCCTCGAAATTAAAATCAATGCCTTTTTCATTGCCATGCCACACCTCATTAAGACGCCGGACCACCCTGGCATCATAGCCGGGCTGCAGCGACCAGGACTCTTTCTCCACATGATTCTCAGGCAGCGTGATCCTGAATTTTTCGCCTTTCTTCACTTCGTTTTCCTGCGGATAGGCATATTTTACTTCCTGGTAACGGCAACCCGTCAACAAGCACTGCAGCAGAATCACACATTTTATGATTTTTATCATATCAGCAGATATCGTTTACGTAAAAACCACTCCGCGCCGAATAACAGCAGAATTATTACAAATAAGATCTTATTGTCAATCAGCGGAGAGGTAAGTGCCTGGCTGTACACTATCTCTTTCATTGTTTCATCATTTTGTAAAAGTGCTTTAAGTTCATCGAGCCGGCCGGCACTAAACATTCTGCCTCCGCTTTGCGCCGAGAGCTGAAATAGTAACTGATGGTTGGCCACCGTATTGATGCTTTCTGCTGTGACCGCCTCAACGAGCAGATTTCCTTCTTTGATGAATGTTTCGTTGTTATAAATCACCTTTGCACTGAAACTATACTCTCCGGGGGGTAGTGTACCGGCGCTGAGGTGGTAGCCAGAGGAGGTTTTGCTGAAAACATAGTCAAAGGTCTTCCGGTCGTGGCTGCTGAATTTAATCTGCACATCCGGATCGTTTACCGGCTCGTAACTTTTGTTGTACAGTTCGGCGTCCAGTTCAATGGTTTCGTTCTCACGCACGATCTTTGGAGCTTTGATCCTGAAAAAACTCTTATCGCTCTTAACAGCCAGATACTGAATACACTTGCTGACAAGCTCAGCGAACAGCGTGTTGTTCCCATGCGCGAGAAAATCACGGAGCTTCCAGCGCCAGAGGCCATCGCCAAGGAATACACCATATTTCAGATCGTCTGCACTGTTAAAATACAGCATGGGTAATTCGGTCTCAACACTTCCCAGTCGCTGATTGATGAGTGCGGAGGCGCCGGCGGCCAGATGATAATTGCCAAAGGAGGTTTTTACGGCCGGCAGATCTTCCATAAAGCGCTTGAGCTCATCGCTTACAGTAAAATAACCAAAAGTCTGATCAATAAAGGGCTCGGCATCGTTGTAGCGGTTCATGGCACCGCTGATGTTAACTCCTGGCAAATCAGCAGTCTGACCAGGATTGATAATAAAGAAGGGGATCTTTTTGTTTCTGCATTCTGTTAAAACAGTTCCCATTGCCGGACTGTAGCCGTGCATGATCACGAGATTATATGCCTGCAGTTGTCTGTTATCCTGGCTTAGAGAAAAATCAAGCTCGTACGATGAATGATTGAGTACTGTTTCACGAATCGCTGCGATATCAGGGTGAGGCGCTGCGGCCATCAGTAAGATCTTTTCACGGTTATTGATCACCTCTACCACAAAATCACGCTGGTTGTTTTGCCGGTTGTGCTCAGAGATGTTTGTGCCGGCCTTTACCTTATATTTCTGAATGCCTGCCGAAGAAGCATTAAGCGTGAAAGTGACTGCCTCCGAAAAATTGTTATTTGAAGCTGTAATTTCTTTGCTGCCCTTGAGAACATTTCCCTGCCACAATTCCAACGTAATTTTCCTGCCCTGCATTTTTTTCGCGGCCAGCTGAACCTGCACAGGGAAATTATTTCCAAGATAAGCGATCTGGTTGTGGTCGATTTTTTTGATGAGCACGTCGGTTTTTTCAGCAGTATCGCCGAAAGCTACTGTATGCACCGGAAAACCAAGTTTCTCGGCTGAGTATACAGGGTTTGAGCCACGATTGTAGATTCCATCGCTGAACACTACCAGTGCACCGATATTCTGGTTAGCATAATCATTTTCAACCCTTTTAAGAAGCTGGTCAATGTCGGTCTCCCTGTCGGTGAAATCAGCTGTGCTTGTGGCTGTCTGCACATCTGATCCGAACCAGAACTTGTGAACTTCGTACTTTTCCTTTACAGCGCTAACGATCTCCTGTAGTTTGTCGGGAAGTACATTGCGAACAAATGAGCTGTCTGGTCCGGCCAGCATAGAGGCCGAATTATCAAGCGCTATTATAACCCTCGGATACTCGGTCTCATGAACCAGCTGCTTAAGCAGGATGCCGGCCAGCAAAAGCAGGATAAGCAGGGTTGAACAAAATCTTAAAAGGCCAAGTACAGTGAGGATCTTGCGTGGGGCTTCACTGTTTTTTCGGTTTCTGTAGTACAGGAAAAGGGAAAAACCCAGACTGAGTGTAATACAGATCAGGATGATGTACCAGGGACTGTCGAAAAGCAGTTTCATTAAAAACCTTTATGATCAGGTAAGCATGCCGCCACACACGCTGATGCACTGTCCGGTAATGTATGAACTTTGGTCGCCGGCCAGAAACAGGGCCAGGTTGGCCACGTCTTCGGTGCTGCCTCCGCGTTTTAGAGGGATGGCTTCGCGCCATTGCTGAACTACTTTTTCATCGAGTTTGCCGGTCATTTCGGTCTCAATAAAACCTGGAGCAATGGCATTGCTGCGAATATTCCGTGAGCCGAGTTCGAGTGCCACAGACTTGGTGAATCCGATGATCCCTGCCTTGGAGGCAGCATAATTACTTTGTCCGGCATTGCCTTTTACCCCAACAACTGAGCTCATGTTGATGATACTTCCTTTTTTGGCTTTAAGCATAGGGCGCTGCACAGCTTTGGTGAGGTTAAATACCGATTTAAGATTGGCGTTCATTACTTCATCCCATTGCTGTTCTGTCATTCGCATCAGCAGGGTGTCGCGCGTGATGCCGGCGTTGTTAACCAGGATGTCAATTGTCCCGAAATCAGCCACAACAGCGTTCACCAGTTCTTCGGCGGCTTTAAAATCGCCGGCGTCACTTTTATAGGCTTTTGTTTTTACGCCAAAACCACTGAGTTCTGCCTCAAGTTCACGGGCTTTATCCTCTGAGCTTAGGTAGGTGAAAGCAACCTGCGCGCCGTTTTTGGCGAAACTGATTGCGATGGCCCTGCCTATCCCACGTGTTGCTCCTGTAACGAGTGCTACTTTCTGATCTAATAACTGCATAACGATTTTAAAATTTCAATTTTCAAAGTTATATTTTTTGGAGTGATTGCCCGGCTCAACATTTTTATTCACTCAACTGAACGCGATTTAGAATAAATATCAGTTATATGCTTTCAAATTTTGTGGTTTTGGCATCTTTTAGCAAGGTATTTGTATATTTGTCTGTTGAATCACAGAAAATTATGAGAAAAACCCTCCTTACTTCTTTAATTACGTGCGTTTTTGCGTTTTCAGGAATTTCGGCTTTTGCACAGATCTCAATCTGTGCCGGGCAAAGTGCAACCATTGTGCCTACCAGCACCCTCAGCGGCACAAGCAATTATACGCTCAGTACAGGATCGGGCACTTTCACCCCCAATACCAACGGTAACTTTGTGGTCTCACCCCTTGTAACTACAATTTATACGATTACCGCTGCCAATACCAATACCAGCTACAATTATCCTTTCACTGTAACTGTTAATCCTCAGCCTGTTACCAGCCTTACTGTTGGCAATTATGGTTGTAATACATTTACAAATTCCTGGAACCTGAACCTCACTTTTCTGCCCAGTAACCCTGCGCCACAGTATACTATTACCTGGGGTGAGCCGGCATCAACGCCTGGTGTGCCTAATGTACCTCCAGACTGGCAGAACAATCAGACTTCAATGAGTGGCACTGTGGTTCCTGGTTCATACACTGCTATAGTTACCGCAAATGGTGGTTGTACGGATACAGTTGTTATAGACATATTGCCTCCTCCGGCGCCGGCAGAATTTTCATTGTCGCCCTCAGGCCCTAATTACAGCCTTACCTGCGTAACAAAAAGTATTGAGATCAGCGCTCATGCAAGCTCGGCGCTTACCTACACTTTTAATAACAGCAGTGTTAATCCTATTACCAGTTCAGTGGTTGTGGTTACTGCCTCAAATGTTGGAACATGGACGATCACTGCAGAGCACCCGGTTTCAGGTTGTATCAAAACCAGTACATTTTCGCTTGGGCAGAACACTGTAATTCCGACAAGCAATATCAGCAACACCTTTCAGACCATTGATTGTCAGAACCCTGCTCAGACCATCACGCTGACGGCAATAAGCCCTACGGTGAATTTCACACACTTTGTCTACTCCTCGCAGCAGGCAACTTTTGTTGCCAATAGCCATACAGTGGTTTATCCTCCTGGTCCGGGTACTCATACCTATGTTTTTCTGAACAATGTAAATGGCTGTCGCAGTACTAAGGTCTTCACCATCGCCACCAGTGGCGGATTGCCCAGCTTTGGCCTCAACAGCGCGCCTGCGGGTTACACCCTGGGTTGCGGCTCAAAGAGTATAACTACCATTACATTTACAAATGCGCAGACCAACCCTACGCCGGGTGGCGCAATTTCCTATACGATAGTGCCGCTGTCAAACACGGTACAAACAGGAAACTTAAGCACCAATTCATCATACACATTTAATACACCCGGCCAGTATAAAGCTGTGGTGCGTGATAATTCAAATCAATGCGACTCTGAGGTGCCTTTCACCATAATAACCCGCACTGTACCTCCTGCACTGGATTCCGTATGGATACCGACCAATGTGCTGGACTGCGCTAACCCGCAGACCATCATTGAGGGGTTTGCCGATTCTGAAAATGTATCCTATACCTGGTCGTTCCCAACTTCACAGGGAGCAACGGGACAGCTTACCAGCAAGCCTTTCACGGTAAACATTAACACCTTTGTGCCGCCAACCACAACCCTTATTGCCACCTATACACTTACGCTTCGCGACAACAATAATCTTTGCGCAAGCAATTTTACAGTGCCAATGTACCAGAATCTTTTTCCGCCAAGGGCTTTTGCAGCACCCTCTGAGAATGCATTCACCTGTGCAACCCAAACCATAGTACTTTCAAACTTCAGTGAAAGTCGGGTGCCTGCCGGTGGATTTTTTACAACTGGAAGGCCGGTTGAAGCAACCCTGTGGCAGGGGCCTTCGCCTCAGCTGCCGCTGCAAAATAGTTCAACATACACTGCCACTATTGCGGGGGATTATACTATGACAGTAGTTGACCGTAATAACGGCTGTACCTCTACCACTATAATTCCTGTAGACACAGATGTGGAATATCCTTTACTCACAAACTCCAATTCTGTAAAAACCATTGATTGCGGATTTGATACAACGCGAATCGCGCCTATTCTGCAGACTACAACGGTAAATCTTTCTTACACCTGGACAGCGGCGCCGCAAACTACTATCGGTAACGAGTTTGGCAGGGAGATGATCGCTTATCAGCCGGGAGTTTATACAGTTACCATCCGTAATAATTCGAATCAATGTGTTACAGTTGATTCATTAAGGGTAACAACAGGCAGCTTATCGCCTGCCATTGATGCTGACAGAATCACCGGATATGCTCCGCTTACAGTGAACTTTACAAATAACTCAATTTCATCATCCGGCAACAGCAGCATAACAACGCTCTGGTCATTTGACGTGGATTCTGTGCTAACTACGGAGTCGGCTTCGCTCAGTCCTTCCATGGTTTATAACCAGCCGGGAAATTATACTGTAACCGCATACGTTCAGAAAGGCAAGTGTATTGACACTGCTTATGCTTATATTACTGTAGAGCTGCCCTCTGAGATAATTGTTCCAAATGTTTTTTCGCCGAACGGAGATGGAGTTAACGACCTGTTCCATTTGCAGCGCTCTTCAAATCTTAGCAATATCAGCGCCAAGATATTTGACCGCTGGGGTAACATAGTATATGAGTTAACCACAGATAAAGGCAACATTGAGTGGGACGGCAAAAACCAGGCCGGGGTAGATGTTCCTCAGGGCACCTATTTGTATGTTATCACGGCAACGGGGCGCGACGGAGGTGAATATGACCTCAAAGGAACACTCACACTTGTCAGATAATAAAGAGATCAGCCCGGCCATTTCGTCGGGCTTTTTTTTAGCGCCGTTTCTCATTTTCAAATAAAATCTTACATTTGAAGCAACAATAGCTTTATGAACATTCACGAGTACCAGGGTAAAAGTATATTAAAAAGTTTTGGAGTATCAATACAGGAAGGCATTGTTGCCGAAACGCCCGAGCAGGCCGTTGACGCGGCAAAGGAACTGAAAGCCAAATACAATAGCGACTGGGTGGTAGTAAAAGCCCAGATTCACGCCGGAGGCCGCGGTAAAGGCGGTGGAGTTAAGCTGGCAAAAAATCTCGACGAGGTAAAGGAAAAATCTTCTCAGATCATAGGCATGAATCTGGTTACACCTCAAACCAGCGAAAAGGGAAAACTTGTGCACAAGGTACTGATAGCCCAGGATGTTTATTATCCCGGCGCTTCACCTACCAAAGAATTTTATATGAGCGTATTGCTCGATCGTGGCCGCGGCAGGAATACAATAATATATAGTACCGAAGGGGGGATGGACATTGAGCAGGTAGCTGAAAGCACACCTGACAAGATCTGGAAAGAGGAAATTGATCCCAGAGTGGGATTGCAACCTTTCCAGGCACGGAAGATCGCCTTTAATCTGGGCCTCAGCGGTACCGCATTTAAAGAGATGGTAAAATTTGTAACTGCTCTTTTTAAAGCTTATGAAAGTATTGATGCTTCTCTTTTTGAGATCAATCCTGTACTTAAGACAAGCGACGACAAGATAGTTGCAGTGGACAGCAAAGTAAGCTTTGACGACAACGGTCTTTTCAGACATCCTCAATACGAGGCCATGCGCGATGAAAAAGAGGAGGATCCGACGGACGTAGAGGCCCGTAAAGCCGAACTGAACTACGTAAAGCTCGACGGAAACGTGGGATGTATGGTGAATGGGGCCGGACTGGCAATGGCCACAATGGATCTTATCAAGCTAAGCGGAGGCGAACCTGCGAATTTTCTCGATGTTGGGGGAACGGCAAACGCCGAACGTGTTGAAAAAGCCTTTCGTATTATTTTGAAAGACAAGAATGTAAAGGCTATTCTGATTAATATATTTGGAGGAATTGTAAGATGCGACAGGGTAGCGCAGGGAATAGTTGACGCATACAAGAACATGGGCACCATAGATGTTCCCATTATTGTGCGTCTTCAGGGAACCAATGCCGATCTTGCAAAAAAACTGATAGATGAATCCGGATTCAAGGTTTATTCCGCGATCGAGTTTCATGAAGCAGCTGCACTGGTTAATAAACTGCTGAAGGGTTAGGGAGGTCAAATGCCATTAATGGTATTTGCTGAATACACACAATAAAGCAACACACAACACCCACATAAACCAAAAACCAGATGAATAAATCCACGCTGTTAATTTTGTCTGCAATCACCGCACTTATGCTGGGCGGCTGCAAAGACGATGAAGTATCTGAGGATATGGACGAATCTGCCGATACCACGGCCGCATTCGAAGATAGCCGTACAACCGGTGTTTCAGAAACTTTTTTCCAGGTGCCTTCACCAGGCGAAATGCTCACATTTATTAAAATGGTGGGCGGAAAAAACAATAAAAACGTTTCTTTCCTTAATCCCCCTGCAAACGCCAAAAACTATAC
>JAEZDS010000039.1 GCA_023433205.1 Bacteroidota bacterium | reverse complement strand
TCTATCAGGAAGGCAGGGTCATTCAGATCGTAAGGCTTGTAAAGGATTAATTGTTAACTCTTAAAATTAAGACCATGCGGGTTTCGCGTGGTCTTTTTTTATCCCCATTTTAACCAATATTATTAATTATTTAAAGGCTCATTTGTTACCTTGAGCGACTTTGCTGAAAAGACAAATGAGAATCTTACTATGTTACTTCTTTGGTTTCCTTTATGTCGGAAACATCGCCCAGATACGCCAGGACCATGCGGCAGGGATCTTACAGAAAATAAAAAAACTCCGGGTTGCCGGAAGTGTTTTATATGTTGCAGCCCATCCCGATGATGAGAATACAAGATTACTGAGCTATCTTTCAAATGAAAAACAGTTTCGTACCGCTTACCTTTCACTTACCCGAGGAGAAGGCGGACAAAATCTAATTGGCAAAGAACAGGGGGCTGCGCTGGGACTTATCAGAACCCAGGAGCTGCTTGCTGCAAGAAGAACCGATGGAGCGGAACAATATTTTTCAAGAGCTGCCGACTTCGGTTTCAGTAAAAATCCCGAAGAAACCTTTGCGTTCTGGAACAGAGACAGCGTGCTGGCAGATATGGTACTTGTAATACGGCGGCTTAAACCACAGGTTATTATCTGCAGATTTCCGCCTACCTCCGAAGGAGGACACGGACATCATACCGCTTCTGCAATACTGGCGCTTGAGGCTTACGAGGCTGCCGCAGACAGCACCCGTTTCCCAGAACAGCTAAAATATTACAGCACCTGGAAAACACAACGCATTTACTGGAACACTTATAACTTTTCCAGAAACACAATAGGTCCGGGTCAGTTCAGTCTTGATGTAGGTGGATACAATCCGCTGCTGGGTAAGAGTTATGGCGAGATAGCAGCGGAAAGCCGCAGCAATCATAAAAGCCAGGGTTTTGGCACCATAAAACAAAGAGGCTCATCACTTGAATATTTCAAGCTATTTAAAGGAGACAGCGTTGGCGCTGATATTTTTTCGGGTATTGACTCAAGGTTGGTACGATTTAAGTTATTTAAGTCTGCTGACAAACTGATGGCAACCTGCGAGAAAAACTTTGATCCTGAAGATCCTGAAAAAAGCGTAAAAACACTCATCAGGATCCATCAGCATTTAACCGCCCTAAAAACTGCAGCTCCTGAAGAACAGTACTGGATAACACAAAAACTCTCAGAGTGTGGATCTTTGATAATAGCCTGTTCAGGACTTTGGCTGGAGGCTGTGACCTCTGCACCTTACAGTGTACCAGGCAACGATCTTAAGGTCAACATCAGCGCACTGAACCGAGGCGGCTTATCTGTAAAATTGAAGCAGATAAATTCAGTTGCCGGTACTATTGATGCAGGCACTGAACTTAAACCGAATATCACACATACTTTTGAGGTAATCGAAAAAACCCGTGAAACTTTTTCACCAACAAGATCATTCTGGCTTGGTGAAAAGGAGTCGGCTGTCACTGCTTTTAATCTTTCTGAGGATGCCGGAAAACGTGCCGCCACACCGGCACTGAAATACAATTTTATACTGGAAGCAGAGGGCTATACTTTAGAGGCAGAAAGAGAATTGTTATTTAAGAAAGGAGATCCGGTAAAAGGAGAGATCTATGAACCATTTTACTTTGTGCCGCCGGTTGACATAAGTTTCACTGAGAAAGTTTATGTATTCAGCAGGGGTGAAAAGAAAAAGGTGGTGCTTAAAATCCGCGCATTCTCCGACAACATAAACGGCAACTTTTTATTGTCGGTGCCTGAAGGCTGGAGCGCGGAGGTACCTGATAACAAGATCTTCCTTAAAAAACAAAATGAGGAAACATTAAAGGAGGTTTGGATAACAGCGGGTACAGCAAATGGTGGCACCCTGGGCGTTAGCGTTGATATTGATGGCAAATCATATAACAACCAGATCGACTGGGTGGAATATGACCACATTCCCCGGCAGTTAATGAGTAAAAAGGCCGGTGCCGTACTAAGCAGTCCTTCCATTATTAAGGGTGTGAACAAAATCGGGTACATCCAGGGTGCTGGCGATGAAGTAGCCGAAAGCCTGAGAGCTGCCGGTTACCATGTGACTTTATTAAAAGAGAGCGATCTTGAAAAAAGCACACTTCAGCAATACGACGCAATTGTGAGCGGCATCAGAGCATTTAATGTAAATGAAGAACTACATCACAAAATGCCGGCGCTGCTGGATTACGTTGCCAATGGTGGCAACCTGGTGATACAGTATAATACCAACAGCAGAGTTGGTCCTCTTGACTTTGTCCCCGGCCCCTATCCTTTTAAGATTACCAGGGCGCGTACAACCGATGAAAAGGCAGATGTGACATTTGTGTTGCCTTTACACCCCGTGTTGAATCAGCCAAACAAAATAAGCAGGGAGGATTTTGAGAATTGGGTACAGGAAAGAGGGATCTATTATGCCACGGAAGCTGATGAACGGTATCAGAAACCATTTTTGATGAACGACGCGGGAGAAGATCCGCTGGATGGCAGTCTCATCATCACCAGACATGGCAAGGGGAACTTTGTTTACACCGGCCTTGCCTTTTTTAGGCAGCTGCCGGCCGGTGTCCCTGGCGCCTTTCGGTTGTTCGCGAATATATTGTCTCTGCCAACTGAAAAATAATGGAAGATCACAACAAGAAACCGCCTGTTTTTAAAACCTGGATGCAGTGGTATACTCTTGTAATTTTAGTTTTGGTACTGGTGATAGCAGCATTGTACTTTTTTAGCAGCAGTTTCCAATGAGTGGTATTGACTGGGCGGTATTGGTTGTTACTCTGGCCTTTATTGTGCTGTACGGCATGTGGAAAAGCCGGAACACAAAAACAATGCAGGGCTATCTTCTGGCAGATAAAAAACTGCCGTGGTATCACGTAGGTTTATCGGTAATGGCAACGCAGGCCAGTGCAATAACCTTTCTCTCGGCGCCGGGACAAGGGTACGATGATGGTTTACGTTTTGTACAGTTTTATTTTGGACTGCCACTGGCCATGATAGTATTGTGTACCACTTTTGTGCCCATTTTCCATAAACTGAATGTGTACACCGCTTATGAATACCTCGAAAAAAGGTTTGATGAACGCACCCGTAGCCTCACGGCATTTCTTTTCCTGTTGCAAAGAGGTCTTTCAACCGGTATCACCATTTATGCCCCTGCCATAATTCTTTCCACTATCCTTGATATGGACCTGAGCTTAACCATTCTTATCAACGGAATTCTTGTGATCAGTTACACTGTTTACGGAGGCACCAAAGCCGTATCGCACACCCAACTGCTGCAGATGGCCATTATCTTCGGAGGTATTATTACGGCGGCGGTGCTGCTGGTAAAAATGCTGCCGGCCGGTATTGATCTTCCCGATGCACTCCATCTGGCCGGTAGAATGGACAGGTTAAATGCTATAGACACTGAATTTGACCTCAAGAACCGCTATAATATCTGGTCGGGTATCATCGGCGGTTTTTTCCTGCAGCTGAGCTATTTCGGCACGGATCAAAGTCAGGTTGGCCGTTATCTCACCGGCAGCAGCGTTGCACAGAGCAGACTCGGACTTATAATGAACGGATTGATCAAGATCCCGATGCAGTTCTTTATTCTGTTAACCGGTGTGCTGGTTCTAATATTCTACCAATTTAATGAGGCGCCTCTGTTTTTTAACAAGGTAGAACTTCAGCAGCTGGTAAAGAACGGTAAGGGTGAGGAAGTGCGGGCTCTGGAAGCTCGCCACAACATTAACTTTGAGGCTAAAAAAATTCAGGCACAGGCGTTAACCGAGGCAATCAATAATGGTGATGAGGCAAATGAAGATAAATTTGAAAAAGGTTTACTTCTATTGCGGGCCGAAGAAAATCAAATAAGAGAGGAAGTAAAAGAACTGATCAAAAAGACCAACTTTGGGTCCGACAGCAACGACAGCAACTTTATCTTCCTGCATTTTGTAACCACGCAGATGCCCGTTGGTGTAGTAGGTTTACTGATGGCGGTGATCTTTCTGGCGGCAATGGGTTCAACGGCAAGCGGCCTTAACAGTCTTGCTTCAACCACCATAGTTGATTTTTATAAACGGCTGCGCAGCGGTAAAGATGAGCACACCAATTATGTGCGTGTAACCAGATGGTGCACTGTTGGCTGGGGACTATTTTGTATTGTGGTAGCGCTTTATGCCGGCAGGCTTGGTAACCTCATTGAAGCGGTGAACATCCTGGGCTCATTATTCTATGGAACAATACTGGGAATTTTCCTGGTGGCCTTTTACATGAAATGGGTGAACGGGAGAGCTGTGTTTTATGCAGCACTCATAGCCGAGCTTTTTGTGGTATTTGCCTGGATAGCAAAACTCAGCGCTTTTCTGTGGCTCAATGTAATTGGCTGCCTGCTGGTGATAATATTTTCAGCGCTCCTCTCTCCCCTGCTTAAAAAGGCTGTTTAGCAAGATAGGCTTTCATAAAATCGCTTACGAGATAGGCTATAAGTTTACCCGTTTTAATATCCGCCTTCAGATGCGACAGAACCGGTGCAGCCTCAGCAATATGCAGGTACACACAATTGAGCTTACCGGCGCATGCACTCACGTACTGCCTGGCCTGGTCGGGAAATATGCCGCTGCTGGTACGGGCGCTTGAGGGCACATTGGAAATGGCATCCAGATCAAGCTCCACACCGCAAAAACCTTCTTTGATAAAAGAAATACAATTGCGTATCGCTTTTCCAAAATCCTTTTCACCTCTCACAAAAATGCTTTCAAAACTTTCATAGTGCAGCCTCGCAGCTTCATCCCTGAAACGCTCTAAAACATGCCGGTTGTTGTACTGCTCGTGCATGCACAACACGGCATAACGAGTAAGGTACCCCTCATCATAAGCATAGCTAAAGCCGTTTCCGCTGTGCCTGCCTTCCGCACGTCTGAAATCAAGATGTGTATCACAATTAATGACGTTTATCGGGGACCTGAGCGCTTCAGAAGCTCCCCTTATGTTACCGTAAGCATTGTTGTGGCCACCTCCGATCACTACAGGCACTTTACCTGCGGCAACCACAATTTTAATTATGCCGCTTACCCGCTCATCAAGCACTTCAACAAGCTGCCTGAGGGCGTTTAGAGCACCGGGCTGTTCTTCTGCTTCCTCTGCCCTGCGCATCAGATCGCTAACCGCAACCTCGCCCAGCACCATTATACTTTCAGCCGGCAGAAAAAAATTATCCTGCTGATTAAGAAAAGCAGTAAGCGCAGGTTTATAAGCGCTGTGTGTGCCAGGGCGCCCCATGTTAGCTCTTACACCAATGTCCTCAGGAATTCCTATGATGACAAAGGTCGCTGTACTTTTTTCAAGTTCATGCTGCCATTTTTTACCGGGCAACAGCACTTTTTCGCCAAGTTTTTTCTCACCATCACGAAGTCTGATGATCCTTTTCAGTTCAGCAGCAGTAAAAACCTTCAGCACTTCAGTTTCCATAAAAAACTCTTAAAACCTGAGGTCGGGGACAGTGTTTTTAAAATAATTCCATACCGGATCATCGCTGAGAGGCCAGGCCCGGAATTCCATGCTCTCTTTTTTAACAGGATGTTCAAAAGAAACCGCATAACTGTGGAGGTGAATAAATCCACCCTGGTTGCTTCTGGGAAAACCATACTTAAGATCGCCCTTGATGGGGGAACCAATTGCGGCGAGCTGGCAGCGGATCTGATGATGTCTTCCTGTAATAAGCTCTATCTCCAGCAAATGATATTTGTCGGATGAGGCTATGTGTTTGTACCGTAATTCCGCCTTCAGGCCATGTGCAACAGGTTTAATAAAAGCCTTTGACATATTTGTCTTCTCATTTTTAAGGAGGTAATGTTCGAGCAGGGCTTCTTCTTTTTCAGGAAGCTGTTTTACGACAGCGAGGTACTTTTTTTTCATTTGTCTGTTCCTGATCAATTCATTAAACCGCGACAGGGCTTTGCTTGTTTTTGCGAATACAATCAAACCACTTACAGGTCTGTCAAGACGATGAACCACGCCGCAAAACACGTTGCCTGGCTTGAGATCACGCTCTTTCAGAAAACTTTTTAATTTTTCGCTGAGGGGTTTGTCGCCAGTTTTATCGCCCTGCACGATCTCAGATGGCAGTTTATTGATGATAATAATGTGATTGTCTTCGTAAACTATCTGTTCGGGAAGAATAAGATCGTGAGAGATGGCTTGTTTCATCAGCGCAAACCCGTTCGGGTTGTTTTTTGTTTGATCTTAAAGATCGTATTGAACTTGTACTCTATGCCTTGCGATGGCGTTACAGCGGGGTTCTGCACTATGTCGCCCAGATCACTGATCAGAAAATAAGCCTCAGTGCCGGTTACATTATAGTGCTCTTTAGCTGTAACAGTAAGCGCCTGATCATAATTATACCAGATCAGCCAGTTGAACTTAGGGTTATCGCGCAATAACTTTTCGTAAGCAGCCACACTGTCATCGAGACAGATACTGAGAAACACAACCTTGTGTCCGTAACGTTTCTGCAGATCGGGCAGTTTCATCATCTCGCGCATGGAATTACTGTTTGAGGAGCTGAAAAAGTTCAGGTAGATCCATTTGCCTTTCAGCACGCCCAATGAAGCCATTTTACCCAGCCTGTTTCGCGCCGAAAAATCAGGGGCCGGCGAGCCTGGCTGCAGACGGCCGAAAGAGGCAAGCATGGTACGGGCAATTTGTTTATGCTCTTCAATATTACTACCGGTGAGTAACTGCGAAAGCAGGCTTTGTATGGCATCAGTATTAAAGCCCGCAGTAAAGTACATGTGGTAAAAATTATTCAGGCAAACCAGTTCTCGAAGGGTATCGGAATTCATCGCTTTTTCCTGCCGCAGAAAGGCAGTAAGTTTGGTGTAATCGGCCTTATCATTGATCATGTTAAAAACCGACTGGCCAGGGTAAGCTGCTGAAAGGCCTTTTATATAGCCACTGAATAAGGCGTTAAAAAACTCCATATACTTTGCATGGTTATGCTGAACGCTTTGATTAAGCACATAACGGTGCAGAAGATAATCCTGTCCGCGCGACACCGCCGCGTTAACAGCTGCAATTGAATATTTTACATAGGATTTGAAATAATCATTATGTATGTTTTTGTAACGAAGCTGGCAAATCTTTTCCAGAGAATCTACACGTTTAAACATAACTGCCCTGCTTAAGAACCGTTCATCTTCAGGTATGAACAGTTTGTTGTACTGCCGCTGATAGTCGAAGATAAGCGCGTTCAGTTCAGTTGAGTCGGCGCCAATAATTCCAATGTTCAAGGGCAGTTCAACTTCAGGGTTTACACTTCTTGAAAGATCAGGCTCCGGAAGTGTGATGGCATAAACATAATCTGGCTGAACATATAATTCGGCCGTAAAATTTTCTATTTGAATATAAACAGGACGCGTAGAGGAAATATAAAGCTGCAATTCAAAACTTCTATCCTCAGCAATGGTATCCGATGTTTCCATCACCTGCTTCATGGTGATATAGTCTGCCGGCTGCCAGATGTTGATAGCCCTGCCCCTATACCATTCATGCCCCTGCCCTCGTATAGTAACGTTCTGTGCCCATACGCTGGCGCAACACAACACCGTAAAAAAATACACCTGCAACACTCTCATTATCAGATAACCGGAAAGCGGCAAAAAGTTACAGTTCAAAATTCTGCACACCGGTAAATATGAACATATCGCTGTAGTTCTGAGACTGCTTTGTAAAAATACCCTCTGATGGCCCATTCACATAATAATCATCAAAACTCAGCGCGTGCGGTGAATGGAAGATCTGTCCCGCATCTGCATTGAGTTTTATGGCCGTAAGACCGCCACCAATCACCACAAACTCCTGTTCAATCTTTACCCACTGCAAACGGTTATGGTCTCCGGAAAAACCACCAATGTGAAAAGCGTAATCACCTTTCTCCCCAGACATTGAAGTGTAGGAACCTTCAAGTTTGTAAAAAATGTAGCCGGTATTCCAGTCCCAGAACATATTTCTGGCAGGATCGAGATCGCCGGTTTGCGCCCCGCTTACATTTCTCAGGCTGTCGACACCGATCAGAAATCGGAACCCTTTGTAACTGCCACGAGGTACACCGTTGAGCGTGAACGATTCAATACCGTCGGCATGTGCGATAAGGTGATAACTGGCAGGCAATATCACATCGGCGCCATTCTCATCAATAAGCACAATGTTGCTGATGTAATAATTGAATTTTGAAATGGTATAAGTATCGCCATAGATATTGGTGTACACAGTGCTGTCGCCATTCACAATTTTATTATCTGCGAAACCGTTGACCATGAAGGATAATTGTGCATTTACCGACTTTATGACCGCAGGATCTTTCTTACAGGCAAACAAAAAGAAAGTAGCAGCGACAGCAAATAAAACTCTGGGTAATTTCATTCAATAAAGATACAAAAATCATGGCACAGGGTCATAACCCTGCCCACCCCAGGGGTGACAGCGGCTGATACGCCTGATGGCCAGCCATCCTCCTTTAAATGCACCATGTTTGTTAATTGCTTCGGCTGCGTACTCGCTGCAAGAGGGTGTGAACCTGCAGGCATTTGGCAACATCGGACGCAAGGCTGCCTGGTAAAAACGTACAACAAGGATTGCCAGCTTTTTTAACATGTTATTTTGTGTTATAAGCGCTTATCAGCATCCCCGCAACTTTACGGTCAATCACCAGCGAAAGGTCCTTGTCTTTCATTTTGCTGATCTGCATCCATCTGAAAGATTGTGCGCCCTCTTTTTTTTCGTACAGATGCGGCTGGTCCGACACCACAAACGTAGGTACTGAAGGAGCCTCAACAAGATAATAAATACTTATGACCTGATCATCGGGTTTAAAAGCGGAAACGACATAAAAATCTGTGGTGTAAAAATGTTCCTTGATCTGTATGGTAAGATTGAGCTCTTCATAAAATTCTCTTTTCAGGCACTCTGCAATACCCTCCCCCAGTTCAAGTCCGCCGCCAGGAAATTTGGTCACTTCCATCCCTTTTATATACTCGTCGCTGAGCAGCACCCTGCCATTCTCAACAAGCAAGCCATATACTCTTATATTAAATCTGGAAGGCATTTCACAAAGGTACGGCTTAAAGCGCGGCCGGAAAAAATGAATAATTATATTTGTTTTCCAACCTTATATGCTAAGACTACCTTCTCTGTTTTTTTTCTACCTGCTCTGTTTCAACGGCAGGGCGCAGGTAATTACAGTGATAGATAAAGTAAGCAGAGAGGCGCTGCCCGGAGTGCTGCTGCATAATAACAGATCAGGCGAGAGCACCCTCACAAACGGTAAGGGGGAGGCCGACATTAGTACTTTGAAAGGTGACAGTATCACCGTAACAAATATTTCGCACCGGCGACTTACGCTTGCATGGCCGGAGGCCGCTTCCAAAAAAAAAATAGAATTGCTGTCGGCTGATGTGCTAATGAAAGAAGTGGTTGTATCGGCCAACAGGTGGGAGGAACAGGCCTCAGAAACACCGGCACGTATTGCGAGGATCGGTAAAAAAGAGATAGAATTGCTGAATCCGCAAACCAGCGCCGACCTGCTTGGCACAAGCGGGTACGTGTACGTTCAGAAAAGCCAGCAGGCTGGTGGTTCACCCATGCTGAGAGGATTCGCCACAAACCGCGTGCTGATAATAGTTGAAGGCGTGAGAATGAACAATGCTATCTTCAGATCAGGCAACCTGCAAAACATCATCTCTATTGATGCTAATGCCATTGAAAGCGCCGAAGTTCTGTTTGGACCCGGAGCGGTAATGTATGGCAGCGACGCCATTGGAGGCGTGATGGACTTTCATACGCTCAAACCCCGCTTTTCAGACAGCACAGCGCCTGAACTTACCGCCGCCAATGTGATGGCCAGGTTAAGCAGTGCAAACAAAGAGCGGACCTTCCACGCTGACGTAAATGCCGCCGGAAAAAGGTGGTCGTGGTTAAGCAGCTTCAGTTATTCAGACTATGGCGATCTGCTGGCTGGCACGCATGGCAATACCCAATTTCTTCATCCCTCTTTTGTTGAAAATTTTAATGGCAGGGATTCCACCCTGAAAAATCCTGAACCCAGATTACAGCGTGGTTCCGCATTTTCGCAGCACAATTTTATGCAGAAGGTTGTTTTTAAACCGGCCGCCGGCACAACCATCGAATATGTTTTACACCATTCAAAGAGTTCAGAGGCTCCCCGTTACGACAGGCTGTACATTGACAGTGACCTCGACAACAACCTTGATTTCGCTGAATGGAATTATGGTCCCCAGGCCTGGATCATGCACAAGCTTGGACTGGTTCAGGAAAAAAAGAGGGGTTTATACAGCCGGCTCTCTGTGAGAGGCGCCTGGCAGCAGTTTGGAGAAAGCCGGCACGATCGCCGGTTCGGAAGTCTGCGGCGCCGCAGCCAATTCGAAAAAGTAAATGCCTTTTCGCTGTATGTAGATCTTGACAAGATCATAAACGAAAGGCTGCAGCTTTTTTATGGCGCTGAGGCCATTTATAATCAGGTAAATTCAGAGGCATTCAGCACCGACATAAATTCAGGAGAAAGAACGAATGTAATTACCCGTTACCCCGACAACAGCAGCTGGCAGGCTTATGGTGTTTACAGCAATTTAAGATACAGACTCAGGCCCTCACTTATTTTAAGTGCGGGATTGCGGTACAGCTTTTACCAGGTGGAAGCGCAATTTGACACCACACTTCTGCCGCTGCCTTTTACGGAATCATTCAACCGCAATGGCGCGGTTAACGCCGCGGCCGGTGTGGCCTGGCTGCCAGGCAGTAGGAGCAGGCTTTATGTGAATTTCTCTTCCGGCTTCAGGGCACCCAATATTGATGACATAGGAAAAGTTTTCGAAACACAGCCGGGTGTGGTGGTGGTTCCCAACCGCGAGCTCCGTCCTGAATATGCTTATAATGCAGAGCTTGGCGCTGTAAAGGTGCTGGATGGCAGGGTGAAACTAGATGCTGCATTGTTTTATACGCTGCTCAACAACGCCCTGGCAAGGCGACCTTATACTTTGAACGGCGCAGACAGTATAAATTACGAAGGCGTTAACAGCGCGGTAATGGCAATACAGAATGTTAGCAGCGCTTATGTGTATGGCATGCAGGCAGGAATAGTAGCAGAAACAAAGAGCGGGCTGGGACTGAGTGTAAAAATGAGTTATCAGAAAGGCGCGGAAATGAATGCCGACAGTATGTTATATTATCCTTTGCCGCATGTGGCTCCGCTTTTTGGAAGAGCAGAGATAAGTTACAGGAGAAAAAAAATGCGAGCGGCGTTTTACAGCATTTATAACGCCGGAATGGAGTATAACGACCTCTCTCTTAACGACAGATATGATAACGCGCCATTTGCAAAAGATGCACAGGGACTGGCTTTTGTGCCGGCCTGGCTTACACTTAACTTTCAGATGGCTGTATATCCCACCGGTAATTTTGTGATCACCGCCGGGATCGAAAATATAACAGACCGTTTATACCGTCCCTTTTCATCCGGCATAAGCGCACCGGGAAGGAACTTTATAGTAAGCCTGCGTTGGAAACTTTAAGTATTATCTGGCCACTGTAATATTTCCCTGCCTGTCGTATTCTGTGCCGTCTTTTCCATTTGCTTTCAGTGTGTACATATAAACACCATCCGGCACCACCCTGCCCTGCTGATTTCTGCCATCCCAGGCTACATTGCCTTTGTCGGTATTAAGATAATATACCAGTTTGCCCCAACGGTCGTAGATACTCATTTCGATCTTATCGATGTTTGAAGTCTCCAGAAAATAAACATCGTTGATACCGTCGCCATTGGGCGTAAATATGTTTGGAATTTCAAGGCGTGAAGGCAGTTCAACCTCAATGTATTTGATCACAGTATCAATGCAGGTACCTTTTCCCGCGTACATGGTTACTTTGTAGGTACCTGCCTGATCATAAACCACCTGCGGCACAACACCAGCTTGTAAACTAAGCGTGCTGGTGCCGTTGCCGAAACTCCAGACAGATTGTATGTTATTTGTATCAAGTGTAGAACTTGATGTATTGGTAAAATTTACGGCGAGAGGCGCATAACCGGTGTATGAACTTGCTTCAAAATCTGCGTCAATGGCTCCGTCAATTACATCCACAAAACCATGACTTAAGCAGCCATTGTCTTTGTTCAACACAAATATCTCATACCTGCCTGTCTGGAACACTGTGAGAGAGTCGTTGCCGGTACCAGACACCGTTGCCCCCGGTGCGGCAACCCAGGAGTAGGTAAATGAGGGAGAGATACTCTGGATATTAGCCCCGATCTTACGGGAAACAGCGCCGCAATCCAGCACCAGGGGATCAGGTGCCGAGGGCCGGTTCACTAAAGGAAAATCACGGTTATCGGCAATATCTTTAGTGGCCGTAGCAAAACAACCATTCGAAAGATCTTTGGCAATTAAAGTATAAGTGCCCGGCATGTATGCAACATAAGAACTGCTGGCCTGCAGCGGCAGTTGCGGAGAAGGTCCCATCCACATCCATGCCTGTACAATTTTAGACGGATTGAAGTAAGGCAGTACCTGTGAGGAACTGTTATTACTGAGCAGCACTGTATGTGTTGTGCAGGTGATCTCATCAAGGCCTGAAAAAGCCGCGACAGGCGGAATGATATTCTGGAGGATCCGCACAGAACTTGTATTAATACAGAGATTATTGTTATCAGTTACATGAAAGGTATAAGTTCCCACCACACTTGCGTTTGGAGAACCTGAGATTGAATTGACAGCAAGAGAAGCCTGCTGAACAGCCTGGTTGTTTGGCAGATCCCATTTTACACTTATATTGGGTGAACTGCTGATGCCTTCAATCACTACCGAGGGCTGATCGCAGGTAAGAACTTCCCGTGGCACACGCAGCGTGTCTATCAATGGAGGATTTGTATTGGTAAGCACTGAAAGATAAACCTTAGTATCGCAGGTATTACTATTGTCCCGGGTAACAATGGTATAATTACCAGGTACCGAAACCGGATAAACTTTTACCGGACTCAGTAATCCACCGGGCAGCGTTACAGTAGAACCCGGAGGCAATACAGTGAACGACACGGCGCCCCCAGGCG
>JAEZDS010000209.1 GCA_023433205.1 Bacteroidota bacterium | reverse complement strand
GTTCGGCACAAAATGATTTACCTTAAAAACCGTGAAGAAATAGAGCTCATGCGCGAGTCGGCGCTTATGGTGTCGCGCACGCTGGGACTGATAGCACGTGAGATCAAGCCTGGTGTTGCACCCATTTATCTCGATAAAATGGCCGAAGAATTTATTCGCGACAATGGCGGGGTTCCTGCCTTTAAGGGTTACAAGGGCGGCAGAGGGGTTCCCGATTTTCCTGCAACGCTCTGCATTTCAATCAATGAAGCCGTAGTGCATGGCATTCCGGGCAAGGAGCCGCTTCAGGAGGGTGATATTATATCGGTTGACTGCGGAGTTAAAAAAAATGGCTTTTACGGAGATCATGCCTACACCTTTGGGGTGGGCGAAATTAGCAAAGAGGCGCAGAAACTGATTGATGTTACAAAAGAGAGTCTGTACGCCGGCATCAGCCAAATGGTGAGTGGAAATCGAGTAGGCGACATCAGTTACGCCATCCAGCAGCATGCCGAAAAGCACGGCTACGGGGTTGTTCGCGAACTTGTGGGACACGGTCTTGGACGCAGCATGCACGAAGAGCCGGAAGTGCCCAACTACGGCAAGAGAGGCGACGGCCCCAAGTTAAAGGAGGGCATGGTACTGGCAATTGAACCTATGATAAACATGGGCACCAAGAACGTAAAACAGCTGCGAGATGGCTGGACAATAGTAACGGCCGATGGCAGACCAAGTGCGCATTTTGAACACGATGTGGCCATTGTGAACGGAAAGGCTGAGATTCTCAGCTCTTATGCCTGGATTGAAGAGGCCCTGGCATTATCAAAGTAAGACAACCGTAATTACGGCTCAAAACAAAATATCAATTGCAGAACTGCGGCGACTGGCTCTTCAGAGAAAACGAAGAAAGCTGTCGGCATTTAACCGATTGGTACTTTGGCTGCATTATGTGGTAATTGTTTGTCTTCTTTTTGCAGTAGCCGCCAAATATATCTCGCCTGCATTGTTCTGGTTCCCTGCTTTTTTCGGACTGGCTTTTCCGCACCTTTTCCTGCTTAACCTCGTATTGGTTATATACTGGTTTGCGCAATTTAAACCCACATTTACCTTTGGGTTGCTGGCCCTGCTGATTGCTTTGCCCACGGCCAGCCGGTTCTTTCAGTTCAGCCTTGCATCGCCCCCCTCTGCCAGTAAGGAGTTAAAAATAACCTCCTATAATGCCATGTTGTTTGATCTTTATAACTGGTCAGAGAACACCCATAGCAGAGCCAGCATACTCAACAATCTAAGCGATATTGATCCGGATATTCTTTGTCTGCAGGAATATTACACCTCTGAGCAGGAAGGTGACTTCAATAATGCAGATACCATAAAAAGAATATTGGGAACACCTTATCACCACAGCGCTTTCACCACTACACTCCGTGACCACGACCATTGGGGAATAGCCACATTCAGCCGGTATCCTATCGTGAATGAGGGAAAGATCTTATTTAACACCAAAAGCAACAACATCTGCATATTTAGTGATATTGTGATCAATAAAGACACAGTAAGGGTTTACAACCTGCATCTTCAATCTATCAGCTTCAGCAAAAGTGATCACAAGTTTTTAGAGGATGTGATGGGAGAGAACAAAGTGGAAGGTGAACTGGAAGGGAGCCGGAGCATTTTGCGCAGGCTTAAGAGGGCTTTTATCAAACGTACCCAGCAGGTTGAGATGGTGGCAAGTCATATTAAGACCTGCAGGTATAAAATAATTCTATGTGGCGACTTTAACGATACCGCGGCCTCCTATTCCTATGAACGGCTTTCGGAAGGATTCAAAGATGCTTTTTCAGAGAAAGGCAGTGGTTTTGGCCGCACCTATGCCGGAAAGTGGCCACAGTTCAGGATAGATTATATTTTGTATGACCCCGAGCTTGAATGCAGTTCTTATGAAAAAAGCGCGGTAACCTTTACCGACCACTTTCCAATTACTGCAAGATTCGCAAATTTGGGATTGGATTAGCTGATTTTTGTTTTACTTTTAACGGCTATAACCGTTAAAAAACCAATCTTATGAAAAACAAGCTTATTTTATTTGTGCTGAGCACAGTGCTCCTTAGCTCGTGTGTAGGAGAATACAGTGTAATGAAACGGAGGTACAACAAAGGATTTTATGTGTCAACAAAACACCAGAAAAAAAATGTGCAGAACCAGGCCGTAGCCTTAAAACATCCGAATTTACAGCAGGAAACCGTTCAAAACAGTTATCAGCCGTTTGCCGCCGTGAAGCCCGTTGCATTAAGGGCAGGGACATCGGCTGTTAAGGAAGGCATAATTACCGCAAATACCGTTAAATCTGAAAACCTGAAACCAAATTCAAACGCGGTTGTTACTACCTCTGCAGCAAAGGCACTGATAAAGAGCGCAAAGGCCGTAAAACCCCTGAAACAGGTATCAAAGGCAGAAATAAAGACCATGGCCGGTGAAGGAAGCACCAATACGGTCTTACTCGTGATCCTGGCGCTGTTTCCGATACTGGCATTAATTGCTGTATATCTGAAGGACGGAGGGGTAACCCTGAACTTCTGGGTAACATTGCTTCTGCACTTTGTGGCCTTGTACTGGCTGTTTGCCCTGCTGGTTGTGCTGGATGTGATAGATTTAGGCTGAGCAAGAGCATCAGCGTTGTGTCTTTTTAACACCTTTGAACCACAGAAAGAGCTATATTTGTTATAATAATCCTCTTAAACAAAACAAAATGAAAAAATTACTTCTGGTAGCCGCTTTTGCAGGAATGTTAGGAAGCAGCGCTTTTGCCGTTAATGATGGCGATGACAAAAAGAAAAAGAAAGAGTGCAAAAAAACCGAAAAAGCCTGTGCAGGTGAAAAAAAGGAAAATTGCGCTAAAGGTCAAAAATCATGCTGCATGAAAAAAGCTCAGGCCTCTGCCAACACAGAAGCTGAAAAGTCAGCTGAGAAAAAGTAATTTTTTGTTTTCAGTTATATTTAAAAGCCCCGTTATTCGGGGCTTTTTTTATGAATTCTTCTTGCCGACCACACACTCCAGCAACGTGTCGCGTTGCAGATACTTGTTTGCAATCTCACGCAGCTGTTGAGGGGTTACGGTTTTAACAGCAGTAAAATAATTTTCAAAATACGAATAGTCGAGGCCGTATTCCCAGATAGATCTGAATTTTTCAGCCAGAGAGAAGGGGCCATCAACACTCCTGAGAAAATTGCCCAGAATATAATTCCGCACCGTTTCAAGTTCCTGAGCCGGCACCAGGTCAGTACGAAGTCTTTCCAGCTCAATGTATATCTCATCCAATGTGGCCTGAGTTACCTCCGCCCCTACTTCGGTTGAGATATAAAAATAACCGCCGTGAACCAGGTTTGTGATACCACTGCCGATTCCGTAGGTATAACCTTTTTCTTCGCGGATATTGTTCATTAATCTGGAGCCAAAATAACCTCCCAGGATTGTATTTAAGACCTGGAAATGGAAATAATCGGAGTGCGTACGATTAAACAGCAGCCTGCCTATTCTTATTGCGGACTGAATGGCATCATCGCGGTACTCAAAATAAGGCTCACCCTGGATATTAGTTTCAGGTACTGCCAGTCCAGTTAACTGCAATGGCTGCCCCCACGGCGTGGAACCGAAATATTTTTCCAGTAGGTCTGAAAGATTGGCGGGTAACTGCCCCGCTGCAATAATTGTGCAGTTACTGTGATTGTATCGTTTATTGTAAAAGTCGCGCAGGTGAGCGGTTTTTAATCTGCTGAAGTCGTCTTCCTTCACTACCACCCCATAAGGATGCGACTCGCCATGCAGCAGCGAAACAAATTTTCTTCTTGCCAGCACGTTCACCTTCTGGGAATTAATGGCATGTTTTTGTTTTTTGTTAGAGATGTAGATCTCAAACTCTCTTTCAGGAAAAACAGGACATTTTATGATCTCCGCCACAAATTTCATGCTCTCCTCAAGATACTTATTCAGCGAATAAAGCGTTACTGTGGCATAATCCTGCTCAACCTGCAGCTCAAGAAAAGATCCGTAAAAATCTATGCCCTCACTTATCTCATTTGCAGTATAGGAGACTGTACCGCTTTCAAGCAGATTGTTGGTGCCCGAAGCTATAAGTGTTGCCGGCTGATAAAACATGCCTGCTTTAAAGATCAGCTCAATCCGCGTTATTTCCTGACTTCCTGCCGAGAGATAAAAATAATCTATGCCATTGCTTAAACTGCTTTGGTTCACAGGCTGTACTGTTATACGCTCAATTGTTTTATACGGGGGTGGTACTTCTCTCTTTAGCATATTCTATAGTTTAGCCTGTGATATAACTGTTACGCCCTCGCCCTGCAGACGACTAAGGGAACAACCTGAAACCTTAATTTTTAGTTCTGCGCTATTGATGTTCCAAAAATACAATACTACGCGTTTTACCTGTAAAGGTACATTACCAGTTACCAGGCTTAAAGAAATTTGTGAAGCCTGTTTCCAGTTGTAATAAATGAGATCGAGTGGAATACGCACAAAAACAGCTTCTTCTTCATCATTCACCGGGTCGACCTGCATTACCAGCCAGCCCTTGAATGGCATGGGACATTCAGAAATTTCAAATGTAACATCAGCCTGAAGCGGATGCGATGACGAGAATACCGTGTCTCTGATCTCAAGGCAATTGTAATATTCCGCGTTTCCTTCAAAAAGAAGAGGTTTGCTGTTTTCAAGAAACATCTGCCGGTTAATGGGCTTTTTACGTTTAAGGAGCACAAATCCCCATTGATCATCCACAGACATCTCTGTGTAATACTGCTGATACCAGCCTTTATCAGCT
>JAEZDS010000172.1 GCA_023433205.1 Bacteroidota bacterium | reverse complement strand
ATGGCATCACAGGCGTCTACCTCCACAGTAATGCTGGCGGTGGAGCTGCAGTTGTTTTGTGCTGTTCCGGTTACACTATAGGTTGTAGTAATTTGCGGCGACACTGCCAGGCTGTGCGAAGTTGCCGCACTCTGCCCCAGCCACTGGTAATTTGCCGCTCCAGACACCGATAAAGTAACATGCTGCTGAGCACAAATGAGCGTGTTGGTAGCCTGAATTATCAGATCCGGGGACGGCTTTACATCAATTGTTAAGGTTCGCGTTCTAAAACACTCGTAGTAGTTCTGCGACTGCACAGTATATATTGTGGAGGCAACAGGGGAAACAATAATAGTTGGAGCTGTGGAACCGCCTGGTGACCATAATATTGAAGATGGACCTGTTGCAGTGATAGTAGCCTGATTACCGCTGCAAATTACGGTACTGGAGGCCGAGAGTGTGATGTCGTATGAATCGTGAACTGACACAATTACGAAACTCATTCCACTGCAGCCGTTTTGGTCATTTCCTGTAACGGTAAATTGAGTGCTTGCAGACGGTGTTAGAACAACCACGCTGCCATAATAAGAAGGCTGGCCCTGCATCTGTTGCCAGGTATAACTTGCCGCGCCCGAGGCTGTAAGTACTACACTGTCGCCCCTGCAGAGGTCAGATATATTTGCTGCAGCCACAACCCAGGGAGGAAGGTGTACAGAAATGTTTGAGCCGGCGCTGGCAGTACAACCACCTGCCGCTGTTGCAGTAACTTTGTAAAACCCGCTGCCACCAGAAATTACAGGATGCTGTTGTGTCGAAAAATAACCTGCGGGCCCTTCCCAGTAAAAACTTATACCGTTCATAGATTGAAGTGGTAAGGTGTCGCCAGCGCAAAGTGTTGCTGTGGCTGGAAGAATAACAGAAGGCATTGGATTTACAAGCACCTCAAGCACGTTGCTGTATGCTGGATTATTAGATGTTGTACTGGCAGCCCGACGGTACCAGGTGCTTACAGTGAGCACGCCGGGGGCATAGGTGGCCGCGTTTGCACCCGGGATATTAGAAAAACCTGAGGTCGACGTGGTGGTTGAGGCCTGCCAGGTGTAAGTGATTGTTCCTTGCCCGCCACTGGCAGCAGTGCCCGAGGTTAGGGCCGCAGGCAGATCTGCAGCGCAAATGGTTTGGCTGCCGGCCACAGTGCCTGGAAGAAGCGGCAATACCGGACAGCAGTTACCGCCTGCCGACACACTTTGAGTACCTGTCCAGCAACCATATTGTACCCTGTGCGCGTAAAGGTTACTTCCGCTGAAATAGTTCAGGAAATAGGCTTCGATCTGGTCAACTGTGTTACAGCCCCCCTGCGAAGTGCTATTGTTACAGGAATAACCACAGATGATGGACCCGTAGCCGTTCGGATTTGAAATGGTTGATGCCGGGGCAAAAACTATACTGGTGCTGGCTGTTCCCGCTCCGGTAATGGTAGTAGTTGGGATACTTCCCGAACAGCTGTTGTTGTTCGCGCCATTATATCCGGCATACCTTACTTCGGTTACGTTACTGGAAAACGTTTCGGTTATAAAAATGTCGCAGGCCTCGTAAGAACAGATGCCAATTTTGAGGTTGCTGATATTCTGGTTTACATTAATTGTAAGAGGACCACCGTCGTAATTCGTATAAATGATTAGATTTCCAGATGAATTACATACCTGGCCCCTTAGGAGGGACACGCAGAGGAGGAGCAAAAACGGTAAAACCCGGGTAATTCTTTTGGATAGAGATGCTGAAGATGTTCTTTTCATGGGTATGATTTTTACCAAAAGTAGCTAATAGTCCCACATTCACGACCATACAGGCATTTTCGGCGTAACTAAAAAAGCAGTACCTTTGTGCTCTGAAATTCAGAGTTGATGAAAGACATTTTTGAAAAGATCAGGAAGAACCTGGGACCGATTGGTGAGCACGCGAAAGAAAGTCACGGCTATTTTACATTTCCTAAATTACAGGGCGACATTGATCCCCATATGGATTTCAGGGGCAAAAAACTGCTCAACTGGAGTCTGAATAACTACCTGGGGCTTGCCAACCACCCCGAAGTGCGTAAAGCTGATGCCGATGCTTCAGCTGAATATGGTTTAGCGCTTCCAATGGGTGCCCGTATGATGAGCGGTAATACCGACAAACACGAGCAACTTGAAAAAGAACTGAGCGCTTTTGTACAGAAAGAAGACACTATTCTCTGCAACTTCGGTTATCAGGCAATGGTAAGCGCTATTGACGCGCTGGTTGACCGACACGATGTAATAGTATATGACGCGGAAAGTCACGCCTGTATTCTCGACGGTGTTCGCCTGCACATGGGCAAACGTTTTGTATTTAAACACAACGACGTTCAGGATTGTGAAAAACAGCTGGAACGCGCTAAACGTCTGGCTGACCAGACAGGCGGCGGAATTCTTGTGATCACCGAAGGGGTTTTCGGCATGCGTGGCGATCAGGGAAAATTAAAAGAGATCATTGCATTAAGAAAAAAATACCAGTTCAGACTTTTTGTTGACGATGCGCACGGTATCGGTACAATGGGTGCTAACGGTGGGGGCACCGGTGAAGAGCAGGGCTGCCAGGATGGGGTTGATATTTATTTCGGCACCTTCGCAAAATCTTTTGCTTTGATCGGGGGATTTATCAGCTCTACCAAAGAGATCGTGACTTTCTTACGGTATAATATGCGTTCGCAGATCTTTGCAAAAAGTCTTCCTATGCCATTGGTAGTTGGCGCTCTTAAACGTCTTGAGTTGATGCGCAAACACCCTGAGTACCGTGAACAACTTTGGAAAATTGCAAAGGGACTTCAAAAAGGGCTGGTAGAGGCCGGTTTTGACATTGGCGTTACCGATACAATGGTTACTCCAGTTTATATGCGGGGTTCAATTCCTGAGGCAACCAATATGGTAATTGACCTGAGGGAAAATTACAATATCTTTTGTTCAATGGTTGTGTATCCGGTTGTACCTAAGGGTATGATCATCCTCAGACTTATTCCAACCGCGGTGCACACCATGGAAGATGTAAAATATACTATTGAGTCTTTCAGTAAAGTGAAAGACAAATTATACGGAGGCGAATATGCTTCGGATAAAATTAAGAGTGGTTTCGCGCAGGAACTTTAACGCAGGCTCACACAAATATCCCTTCACCCCGTAGGGAGACAGATCCCGGTCATAAAAAGGCCGGGATCTTGTTTTAATTGTAGGGCAGTGGCGGCGTAATCACTGTACAGAAAGAATGTTGTAATCAATATTGTTGACACGCAAAAGATCGCCCGCCTTTTTTCCCTGCATTTGTTTACCCAGCGGTGAGTTCGGCGACAAAACATAAATCTCCTTTCCGGCAACATTTAACTTGCCCAGAGCTATCGCGAAAAAAAATTCTCCGTGGTTTGTTTCTACCACACTTCCGGTATTCACCAGGTGCTGTGGTAAACCAGAAATTCTCTGAAGTTGGTTCTCCTGCTCTTTCAAATCAGCAAGCATGCCCTGCAATTTGGCCTGTTCAATCTGCATGTGTGCTCTGCCTGTTTCATGTTTGTCGCCTGCTGTGCTTTTGGTCTCGTTCAGCAGACTTTCTTCGATCTGCGAAAGACTTTCAGTTAATACTTTTCTTTTCGCAGCGAGAGCCGCCTCGCACTGTTTTAAAAGCAGTTTTTTTAGATCGCTCATCCTAGAATGTAAAAGGTGAAGGTAATGAACCTGGGAAACCAAGTAAACGCAAACCTGAATTAACGATTTCAACCTTTACTCCACAATCAGCTTTTGTACTGAGACCTTCCCCGAAACATCGCGGATACGACACAAATACAGACCTCGCGGCAAAGCTGAGATATTGATCTGGGGATCTGGATTATTTATAAACCTGACTGATTTTCCCTGAGTGTCAAAAAAGTCAATCCGTTCAATAGGCTGCTGATCAGGTTCAACCAGATTCAAAATGTCTTTACACGGATTAGGATAAAAAAAACAAGATTCAGCACCAAGCTCTTCCAAACCTGAACATTCAGACACGTTAATAACAAAAACTTTGCTTGAGCTGCAATTGCCGGTGGTGCCTGAAAGTGTATAGGTGACGGTAGATGCAGGGCTAACAATAAAAGGGTTGCCATTAAAAAATGTCTGATCGCTGCCCGCCCAGCTGTACAATGCTGCGCCACTGGCCGTGAGGACAGCCGAAGTTCCTCTGCATACCAACGATGTTGAACTGCTCACAGTAAGATCAGGCAGGGGTAAAACAGTAATGGTAACAGCGGCGGAACCAGAACAGCCTGAACTGCTGGTGCCGGTAACAAAAAAAGTGGTGGTATTTGCCGGAGACACTGAAAGAAAATTAGTAAGGTTACCGGTGTTCCAGCTGTAGGAGACAGCACCGGAAGCAAGCAGTTGCAGACTCTGCCCGGCACAGACCTGAAGAGAAGGACTGCTGATTACAACTACAGGCTGAGGCATAACGGTAACAGGCATTAGTATTCTGGGTAACTGCGAACAGCCTTCAACGCCCACATAATAACTGTAGGTAAGAGCAGACCCTGTGGCGATGAGCGCTGGCGTTACAAAAACCGGTCCAGCGCCAAGAGGCGATCCTCCTGTGGCTGAGTTATACCAGGAATAATTGGTACCTGAATTTTGCAGGGAAAAAGTAGCCGTACTTCCACTACAAATCACCTGGTAAATGGGTTCTAACATCATCGAAGTGGGACACGCTGAATAAGTGACAATAAGTGTGGGTCGTAAGGCCTGATTATAATGATCTTTTGACGCAAACAGCAAACCATTGGTATTTACTTCGTTTACCAGCCTGAGTTGAAATCCAAAACTGCTGCCAGGGTTAGCGAGCATGTCCTGCACCAAAGCCGTTACATTGATATTGGGATAATTCTGCGTTGAAGAAGTGGACTGAGGAAGCGTTTCCTGATTAACTGCTGTTGCCGCAGGCTGTGTGTTCCAGGTTGTGGTGAACTCCTGCCACGACTGCGTAACTCTTCTCAGATAAGAACTGTTGTTATTTCCAACATGGCCTGGCAATGTGCCATAAGGTCCGGTAGCATACAGATTTAAAGATGCGCTGATGACCGTGGCGTTTGGAGGTAAGGAAGTGAGGTTGAAGTCTATTAAAGCTCTGTTTCCGTTTGTTCCCGAAGAACTCATCACCGATGGTATCCAGAAGGCCGCGTTCTGCTGGGCACTGCCATAGTTGATATTTGCGGTGCCGGCACCGTCATGGAAACCAAGCGCAAGATCTCTGCTGCAGGCAAGTGTAACAGTCACCTGCGCGTTAGCTCTTACAAGAGCCAAAAACAACAGTAGTATCTGGCAGATCCTGTTCATACTATCAAATTTATACAATTTTCCCTTACACCACGCATGGCTGGTTTTTATTCATAAAAAGCTCCTACTTGTTCAAAAAAAGAAGGAAGAGGCTGGAAAGTATGCCGTATTTTAGAATGGTATGAGCAGAACTACCGAAATAAAAGAAACCCCTTTGATGAAACAATACAACAGCATCAAAGCCAGGTATCCCGATGCCATTCTGCTGTTCAGGGTTGGCGATTTTTACGAAACCTTTGGAGAAGATGCTGTTAAAGCCTCGAAAGTGCTGGGCATAGTGCTTACCAAAAGAGCCAATGGTTCAGCGTCGCATATTGAGCTGGCAGGTTTTCCGCACCACTCACTTGACGCTTACATGCCTAAACTGGTGAGAGCGGGATACAGGGTGGCGATCTGCGATCAGCTGGAAGACCCAAAAATGGTAAAAGGTATAGTAAAGCGGGGCATTACAGAACTTGTAACACCCGGGGTTACCTTTAATGACAAAGTGCTGCACCACGCGCAGAATAACTTTCTGGCGGCCATACATATTGAGAAAACCTCTTTCGGTCTGGCGCTTTGTGATGTTTCAACCGGTGAGTTTCTGGTGGCAGAAGGCAACCAGTCGTACATTGAGAAACTTCTTCAGAATTTTAAACCCAACGAACTGTTGTATGAAAAGAGCAAAAAGAATTCACTGAATGAAATAAGCGCTGAACAATTTTACTCTTTTGGTCTTGATGACTGGGCATTTGGTTTCGATTTCGGTCAGGAAAGTTTGCTGCGGCATTTTGATACACTCTCGCTGAAGGGTTTCGGCATAGAAGACCACAAACACGCGATCTGTGCTGCCGGTGCTTTAATGCACTACCTGGGAGAAACAAAACACGACAAACTTCAGCACATTGGCAGAATTAGCAGGATTGAGGAGGACAAATACGTGTGGCTGGATAAATTCAGTATCAGGAACCTTGAGCTGTACAGCAGCAACTCCGAGAACGGCACCAGTCTGGTTGATGTGATTGACCGCAGTATTACACCCATGGGCGCGCGATTGCTACGTCGGTGGCTGGCCTTGCCGCTTAAAGATGTTGAAGCCATTAACGAAAGGCTCGACGCTGTTACATTTCTTCTTGACAATGAAGAGCTGCGTGTTTCGGTGGCGGGGGTACTGAAAGAAGTAGGCGATCTTGAACGTCTGGTTTCCAAGGTGGCCGCGCAAAGAGTGAACCCACGCGAACTGGTGCAGCTGAAAAGATCGTTATCGCTTATAGCCGCTGCCAAAGAGCTGCTGCAGCACAGCGGCAGTCACGAATTGCAGAAAATAGCCGATCAGCTCAATCCCTGCCAGGTATTATTTGAAAAGCTTGATCATGAATTGAATGAAGAGGCGCCGGTTAATGTGCTTAAGGGCAACGTAATCTGTGACGGTGTAAACAGCGAGCTTGATGAACTGCGCAAGATCGCCTTTCATGGAAAGGATTATCTGTTGCAGCTTCAGCAAAGGGAGGTGGAAAACACCGGCATTTCTTCTTTAAAGGTAGCTTACAACAATGTGTTCGGTTATTACCTTGAGGTTACCAACGTACATAAAGACAAGGTACCGGCTGAATGGATCAGGAAACAGACCCTCACTAATGCGGAAAGATATATTACGCCAGAGCTCAAGACCTACGAGGAAAAAATTCTGGGCGCTGAAGAAAAGATAATGGCGATCGAGCAGCAGTTATTCGAGAGCCTGATCCGCGACATGTTCGATTATATTGCACCCATTCAGCAGAATGCGCGCTTGATGGCCAGGCTAGACGTGCTGTGTGGTTTTGCCGATCTGGCGCAGAGCCGGAATTATTGCCGTCCTGAGCTAAACGATAGTTTAAAACTTGAGATAGAAGACGGAAGACATCCGGTAATCGAACAGCAGCTGCCGGAAGGAGAACAGTATGTGAGCAATAGTCTGACCCTTGACAACGACAACACGCAGATAATGATGATCACCGGCCCTAACATGAGTGGTAAATCGGCATTGCTGCGACAGACTGCGCTGATTGTACTGATGGCACAGATGGGATGTTATGTACCGGCCAAATCTGCTACGCTGGGCATCACCGATAAAATATTTACCCGCGTAGGTGCTACTGATAACATCAGTTCCGGTGAATCAACTTTTATGGTTGAGATGAATGAAACGGCCAGTATTCTGAATAACCTCAGCGCCCGCAGTCTTGTTTTGCTTGATGAAATAGGCAGGGGCACGTCAACCTATGATGGCATCTCTATTGCCTGGAGTATTGCAGAGTATATACACAAACAGCCGGTCAACAAGGCAAAAACCTTATTTGCTACACACTACCATGAGCTAAATGAGATGCAGCAGTATTTCCCCCGCATCAAAAATTTTAATGTCTCCGTTAAGGAAAGCGGCAACAAGATCATCTTCCTCAGAAAACTTACCGAAGGAGGAAGCGAGCATAGTTTTGGGATTCATGTTGCCCGGATGGCAGGTATGCCGGCATTTGTAATTGAGCGGGCCAATGTGATCCTTAAAAAACTGGAAAAAGAACATGAGTTTGAGTTTGATGAAAGCGAGAACCTGGTGGTGAATGGCAGCGCCAAAATACCGGCCGGTAAAAAGAGCGATATGCAGCTTAGTTTTTTTCAGCTGAATGATCCGCTTTTACAACAGATAAAAGATGACATTCTGCAAATGGACATCAATAAACTAACGCCAGTTGAGGCGCTTCTCAAACTCAGTGAAATTAAAAAACTTGTGGGAGGCTGATACACCATCCGTCTCTCTCAAAGTCAGAAAAAGAGCTCATCAAGACGCACCAACAACAGGGGGTTTTATATTCTAATTGCAACAAAAAAATAAGTACACCTTATAAACAGGTGGATACAGAAGAATTTGACGGAAAAATATGGAATCAGACTCCATATTTTTCCATATATTTGTAGAATGATAAGCAGGGATGCAGGTAGAAAACTACTTCAGCTGAGCAGGAATTTTAAAGCTGTGGCCGTGGTTGGTCCCAGGCAGTCGGGAAAAACCACGCTCGTTCGAACCATCTTTGACAGCAAGCCTTACGTATCACTTGAAAACCCCGACACACTTATGTTCGCTGTTCACGACACGAGAGGTTTTTTAGAAGGTTTTCCGAAAGGCGCCATTCTGGATGAAGTACAACGCGCTCCCGAAATTTTTTCATATCTGCAGGAGATACTCGATAACTCAAAGAAAAAAGGACTCTACATCCTTACCGGAACAAATAATTTTGTACTTCAGGAAAATATCTCGCAAACACTTGCAGGGCGAATTGGCTACATGCAACTGCTCCCGCTATCTGCCACTGAACTGGATGAAGCAGGTAAGCTCCCTAAAACAGATGATTCATTAATGCTTAAAGGCTTTTATCCCCCGGTGTACCATCAGCGCATACCAGTAACAGATTGGTGTCCGAATTATATCCGCACCTATCTGGAAAGAGACGTAAGGCAGTTAAAAAACATCAGCGATCTGCTGCGCTTTGAGAGATTCCTTTCGCTGCTTGCAGGCAGATGCGGACAGGAACTGAACCTGAGCTCTCTTTCGGTTGAGGCAGGGGTTGACCTTAAAACCATTCAGTCGTGGATAGGCATACTTGAAAGCAGCTTTATTATTTATCTGCTGAAACCTCATTTTAAGAACTTCAACAAAACCGTGGTGAAGCGCCCGAAATTATATTTTTATGACACTTCGCTGGTTTGCTCACTATTGCGGATCATCAACGTAAATCACCTGAAAACACATCCGCTGCGGGGCGCTATTTTTGAATGTATGGTGGTAACTGAATTCGTAAAACAGCGTACCAACAGCGGACTACCCATCAATCTGTATTATTGGCGTGATAAAACCGGACATGAAATTGACCTGATTGTGGATAAATCAGGGGATTTATTACCGGTTGAGATCAAATCAGGAAAGACCATAACAGATGAATTTTTCAAAAATCTTGATTATTGGAGAATCCTCAGCGGTGTAAAACGATCGCTTGTTTTGTATGCGGGCAATTCCAAACAAAAACGCAGCAACGGCATAGAAGTATATCCCTGGAGACAGGGGACTTCAGTTCAGTAAATCATATAATAATACTTGGGACTTACTGCCAATTACCTCCCCAACGCCTTCAGCATCCTGACATGCGAACCAATGGCGGCAAAAAAAGTTCGGTTTTCGTGGTAGGGTACACCAAACTGCCTGGCAGTTCGTTCAACTATAGGCGAAATTGCCTTATAATGGATATGACAGATATTTGGAAAAAGGTGATGTTCCACCTGGTAATTTAACCCGCCGATAAGCCACCCAAACCAACGGCTCTTGCGCGCGAAGTTTGCCGTGGTCTGTAATTCATGCACAGTCCACTCACTTTCTATCACGCCAAATTCGTCAGGTAAGGGCTGTGCTGCCAGTTCAACAAGGTGCGCCATCTGAAATACTGTACTCATAAATAAACCCCCAACCACATGCATTGTAATAAAACCAAGCAGGATCAGCCACCACGAAAAAGCTGAGAAGATCATTGGAAGACCAAGGAAAACCGCAAAGTAACCCAGTTTTGTAAGAGTAAGTATCAACATCTCTTTTTTGGCAGTAGATCCCTGCATTTTTACAAAACCGGCCTTGTTGTACTTCAGCAGGCGAGGAAACTCACTGAACACTCTTGAGATTGTCATAAGGCAGTAAAGGAAAAACGCGTAGATGTGCTGGTATTTGTGTGACCTTTTTAAAGGCGCCTGTTTCGACAAACGGAGGGAGGCAATTGGTTCAATATCTTCGTCAAAACCTTCAACGTTCGTAAAGGTGTGGTGAAGTATGTTATGCTGGATCTTCCAGTTAAAAATATTGCCCCCAATGAGATACATTGACGAACCGAACATTTTGTTCAGCCATCTGCGCTTTGAGAATGACCCATGCACCGCATCGTGCATAACGCTCATACCAATGCCTGCCATACCAATTCCCATAACCATTGAAAGCGGAAAAATAAGCCAGTCGCTCATTGGTAGAATTATAATTAAAACAAATGGCACCAGGTAGCAGGCAATCATTGTAATGGCCTTAAATATCATCTTAAAATTTCCTTTGGTAGAAATCCCTTTCTCTCTGAAATAATCGTTTACATTTTTGCGTAAGGTGGCAGTGAACTGTCCTTTGTCTTTATTGACAAACTTAAGTGTCTTCATAATATGCTATTGCCCGCTTATGATTAAACCCAGCATCCAGAGCGGAAAATCGCAGAAGAACATTGAATCTGATCAAAAAAAGCCGGGTTGTTTTTCTGATGGCCTAAAGATAAGGAATTATCATCTTCCTCACCGTTGTAGTCTTTGTCTAACGGATTTTTACCGACTAAAGCCTTAATTGTGTAGTCACGAACAAAGAGTTTGGCGCTTTTTGTTACCTCAGGACTTTTCGGCCTTATCTTTTTTCAGTGATATTTTGTAATTATTTGTGTTGCCTGTAAGTTTCAGATTGATGAACCTGGTGTTTTTTGAATCACCTTTATACTGTATTTCATCTTCCTGCAGTGGATCAAGTTCGGTTTCTCTTCGAGCTCCAAAAAGTTTTTGTCTTGCCGCCCCAGTTACTAATTTCATAGGGATCCTGAAATAATATTCCATGTTCATGTTCATGTCCTGTTTGCCAGATACCTCAATAAAACCAAGAGAGGAGTTGATCGTCATTTTTGGAAAAGACAGAACCCCCCCTTGCATATCGAGATGATTCTTCAGCGTATCAAATAATACTTTTTCAATGTTCTTATCCTGGAAATAATCAGCAATCGCGCGAAGGGGCTCATATTTCTCAAGCCTGCCGTTCAGCACTTCTATATCCATGTGGATCTCCGATTCATCGAGCACCGGTACCATGTCGCGGTGCATTCTAAGTTTACCGTTGAGCTTTCCTGACACTGTTCCATGTACATTTTCTGACACCAGGTGATCCTGACCGAAATTTTCAAATTTCAATAACAGTTTGTCAAGGTCAACATGGTCAAAGCTCAGATCAGTGCTGAAATAGATCTTGTCTTTATCTGATCCGTTAAAGTAACCTTTTAGGTCGAACTTTCCGTCGGCAGCCTGTAGCTGAAGCGTATCAACATAAAGGAAATGATTTGCAGTACTTCTTAATTTTCCTCTGAAGTTGTCGATCATGTACCTGTGGTAATTCAGGTGTTTCACATCAACATCAAAGGTCATATCGGTAAATGGCAATTCATAAAGATTAAAACCCTGTTCATGACTCGCTGGCGTAACTGCTGCTGAAGAAGGAGAAGGGTTGTAGCTGAAAAGTTCATCCAGATCCAGAAGTGGCGAGCGAAGTTCAAAATGGTTGTCGCGTTTTCTGACCGTATGATCAGAGCCAAGGTAATAGTTGAGATCTAATTCAAAGGTGCTCCTGCCTAGTTTTCCTGAAAAATCCTGCACCAGAAGATGCTGATCTTCCAGATGCACCCTCCCTTTAAAGTTTTCAAACTTATAATCATGAGATTTAGCAAGCGCCGTAAGCCTGTCAATATAAAGATCAGCTGATCGCATACTGTCCTGAAAGTGCATTAAAACATGGCCCTTTAATAACAGGTTCTTTATCTCCTCATGACGATAATCTTCAGGTACATAGTTCTCTCCCTTGTATGCAAAAAGATCTTCAAGTCTTATCTTACGTGACATCAGGTCAAAGTCGATCCTGGTATCGCCTCTGGCTGTATCGGCAAACCAGAGGTCATAATGTTTTAGTTTACCTGAAAAATGAAAGTCGCTTTTATCTACCATACCTTTAAAGTCGATTATCCTGAAATCTGAGGAATCAATAAGAACATCGGCATGGAAATTATGGATGGTATGAGGATAATGCTTCAATTTCGCGTAGAAATTATCGATAAAAAATTCACCCACCGGTAAATTTGGAGATTCGGTAAAAGCCCTGGCTGAACTTTTGAAGCTCAGTTTCATACTAAGATCAGTGATCTGCTCATCAACGGGTTTCTTAAGAGCGGTATCGCCGGAGGTAAGTTCTTTTAAATCAAGGAACTTAGAACGAATGTTAAGAGTGGAAAAAACCTTGTCGCCGCTGTGGTGCAGAATTGCGGGGAGATCACTCACCTGTCCGCTTACAGAAATATCAGAGCGGCCCACCTTTCCCTCAAACCGTTTTATCACAGCCTGATGCCCCTTTAGTGTTGCCTCAATATCAAGATTACTCAGAGCAAGATGATAACCTGTGTATCTCAGCCCCAGGCCTTTTACAGAGAGTTCGGTAAAATATGATTCGTTGAGCTTCTCAATAGCACGCTCCGGATGCTCCAGATCAATTACATCCCTGAAGTTCATGGTGAGTTTCACCTTGCCCTTCATGTCCTGCACATCTTTTATTCCGAGGAATTTGGAAAGAAAATCGAGATCAAAATCTGAAATGATCCGTGTATCAATCTCAGGAGAGGTAAAATTTTTCACTTTCAAATGACCACTGAAAATACCGGCTTCGGGCCGTGAACTGAAGTCCTCGAGCGCAAACTGCATGGTGGAAAGACTTGCGGAATCGCCATTGGAAAATGAAGCCCTGAAGTTAAGCTGATCAAGTTTTTTATCTGTTTCCGAATTTCTCAGATAACCGTCCTCACAGCTGAAGGAGGCGGTTATAAAAGGCATTCTGGTTGCTGACAATGGTCCTTTAATCGTGGCATCGAATAGGATCTTACCTCTGTTGTCGTACTTTTTTAAAGCCGGCACCAGCTCCTCCGGTGCAAAGGCCATCAGCATATCAAAGTTAGGTTTTTGCCCTCTTAATTTAAGATCGAATTCAGGGTCGTTAGTGAGATCAACTGAACCTTCAAAATCAAAAAGCACCTGCTCAAGATCGAGTGTAGAAGATGTTGCTGTAAGTTTGTGGTTTTTTTTATTATAGTCCAGCCTTGTGTCGAACTCCACATGTTTGTGTTTAAAAAAGGTTGTATCCTTATCCTGTATCACATTCAGTACAAACCTGCTATCAACTGTAATAAGCATATGGTCTTCTGAACTGCTGAAACTTGATTTAGCTCCGGTAACAAAAGCTTCAACCGTCATCAGATTTTCTTCATTGAATTTTGTGATGTCGATGTTACTGAGCTCAATTGCCTGCAGGTGCATGTGAAATTCTTCTTCAGCGTCTTCTACGGGCTGCACAGCCTCAAGTGCTTGCAGGAGGTTAATTTCTCCATCCTTATCCTGAACAAGATGTATAAAACCTTCGCTAAGTTGAAGCGATCTTATATCAACATCTCCTTTCAGCAGCGTAAATACATCAAAGCCCAGGTAAATATCGTTGACATGCAGAATTGGAGGTTTTGTACTGTTCTTTTCCCCATACAAATCCAGGCCTTCAAGGTCAATAGAAACATAAGGCAGATTAGCGAACAGTGAAATGTGGCTTTCACGCAACTTGAGCTCCCCCTTAAAATCGGCGTTCACAGTGGAGATCAGCTCCTGAACAATGGCGTCTTGTTTTAAATACAGTATAGACAGAAGAATTGTAAAAAACAAAGCCGGAATGAGCAGGATAGCAATAAAAATGCGCTTCAGCAATTTGCGTTTATCTTTCATAAAAAGGGCGGTTTGCCGCGAATTAAGTTACGGAGGATTTTTTTAAAAGCCTTCAATTTAACTCCCCACATTGGCGATTACACGCCTGGCCAGGGAAAAGTTATTGCCGGCAAGAGTACCTTCCAATAAAAGCGACTGTAATTTGCCTAATGTAGAAACAAAAAAGCCCAGCACTAAAGGGGCGCAATTTGATACCCGAATTATAATTTTCCGGTCTAGTTTTTCAGGTGAAACCCCTTAATTATGAGATTGAAAACACCTTTGGCGTTTTAGAAGCAGAAAAAAGCCCCTACGGAGTTTACCGAAAGGGCTTTTTTCTGCTTCTGAGGTACCCGGGACGGGACTTGAACCCGTACTCCTGTGAGGGAACAGGATTTTAAGTCCTGCGTGTCTACCAATTCCACCACCCGGGCATCTAAACCAAAAAAGCCCGAAAAGGGCTTTCCTGCTGAGCGAAAGACGGGTCTCGAA
>JAEZDS010000162.1 GCA_023433205.1 Bacteroidota bacterium | reverse complement strand
TGGTTGTCGGTTCTGATAAGCATTAACACGCAAAAAACCGACACAGATAGCGCTATGATCCATGAAATGTATAAAGCAATAAGTGATACTGCGAAACCTCTGCGTTCAAATACAAAGATCTGTACCGCAAGCAGCATGGCCATCATGGCAGGCTGTAACAGATTCAGCATGTTGTAGAGCCTTATCTTTTCCCTTCCCAGCAGCAGCACTACATGAAAATAATGGAAGATGGAGAGGAACGAGAGTGTGAGCAGCGGTGTTCTTAATGATTCATGAATAAATCCCCATTCAATAAAAACATAATTAAGCACGCCGGTGCAAAGCAGGGTCCAGACAATACCTTGAAGATAGATGGTCCTTATTGACCGGCCGCTCATATGATAGATAGTGGCCGGACCGGTGTAAATGTCATTTACCGATTGTATAATGGCCATTGAAACAATAAGCATACTTACCTGGCCAACTACTTCACTGCCAAGATACCGTGTGCTAAGCAGCAGTATGCCAAGGTTGATGAGTGCCACCGACCCCTGGGTGATCATGGTATTTACGATGTTCCTGATCATCTGTCTTGCAGAACGGAGCTATAAATGGTTTGAAGTTTTTGAGCTACCACCGGAACTGAGAAATTGTCAACCACGAACTGACGTAATTTAAGAGGATCAAATCGCTTTTGGGTCTGTGGAAAATCGATCAGCGATCCGGCAAGTGCGTTAACATCACCAACCGGAACTATGCAGCCAAGCTCTTCATTCATGTATGACATAATTCCGCCGGCGTTGCTGGTAATTACCGGTTTGCCACAGGCCAGTGCCTCGGGAACCGCAACACAGAAAGTTTCATAATTACTAAACATAATAAGGGCGTCACTTTTGTTGATCTCTGCCGCCAGTTCTGAGGGATTTAACAATCCTTTAAATATTATACTCCCATCTTTTACAAGAGTTGCGGCTTTTTGCTGCAAAATCTTACGTGCAGACCCGTCTCCGGCTATTACCAGCTCACTATCAGGCAGATGCTTTTTTGCCAAAATAAAAGCCTGCAGTATCCCACTTACATTTTTCTGAGCGTCATCCAGGGCTGAAATGTGTATAAAACGCAGATTCTTCCGATCAGGAAATTTTTCAGGTTTAAAGATCTCAGTATCTATAACGTTTGGCACTATCTCATAATTGCCATTCAAATCGTTTTTTTGCATCAGATCTTTCAGGTAAGAAGTTACCGGAATGATACATTGTGCCGCAGCCACAATTTTTTTTGTAAGCTTTTTGTAAAGCCAGCCTTTGTATCTGCCATCCAGCGGCTCGTAACCGGTCCAGCATTCATTTATGATGAGCGGAATGTTGTGTTGTTTGCTAAGAGCATGCGCTGCAATGCCGGCCGGTAATACCACATTTAATTGGATCAGCCGGGGTTTGCCTCGGCGCTGAAGAATTTGGTTATATCCAATCTCGGCCGCTTTTAGCCGGCGACGGTATTGTAACAGTTTTCCTGCCGGTGTACGCGAGGCCGGATAAGAAACATATACGGTAAAAATTTCTCCGTCATCAATGAGCTGTGTATTGAAACCATGTTTTACTGAGTCATCAGCCATTACATGAAGTACCGACACCTTACTGTGGAGCGAGGCTGCCCGTGCAAAGGCGCGGTTAAAAATACCGTGTGAGGCGTTTTCCCTGTTTGGATACCACGAGGATATAAAAAGGATGTGCGGAGGCTGCATGAAGAGAATACTAAGAGAAAAATATCAGTCCAGGTTGATCTTCACTTCCATGAGGAACAGTGATCTGCCGGCATTGATGGGCTCGTAGCGCGTAACTAATTTATTCCCGCTTTTCATGCCAATGGTAATAAAGCCCAGGCCGGCCCCGCCCTTATCACTCAGCTCATTGCTTTCAAGATGTTCAAGGTAATAGGTCTTAAGATCTGCAGGATCACTAAAAGAATTGATGCGGTTAATGTGTTTTCTGAGTTTTTCAATACCCTCGCTGGCGATAAGATTAGCGCCAATCATTTCAACGGTGTTTGGTGTGATATACAGAATAAAAAAGTTGTGTTTTCCGCCGGTATCGTCGTGGTGGCCGTGCAGAAACATGTTCTGTAATGATTCGATGCAGATGAAGAAGATCTTTTTTACAACTATTTTTGGTAAGCCACGTGCCAGAATCCTTGATTCGATCTCTGCTTCAAGTTTGCTGATGGTTTCAGGATTTAATACACCATCGTATGCAAGAATGAGTTCACCTCGACTATTGGCATAATCGAGGCTTTTATTAAAGTGCAGGTCGAAAAACTCAGCGTCCTTGTTCACTCTTGTTGTTCACTATTTAAATAGACCGTGCAGTTCGGCATCGATCATCCTGATCACTTTGCCAAGGTCTTCCTTACTTTCACTGAAGTTCACATCCTCAACATCAACCACAAGGATCTTGCCAGCTTCATAAGATGTGTGCCATGCTTCGTAGCGCTCATTTAAACGTTTGAGGTAATCCAAACGAATGCTGTTCTCATAATCGCGGCCCCGTTTTTGTATCTGCTTAACCAAAGTAGGAACACTTGCGCGCAGGTAAATAATGAGATCAGGTGCTTTTACGAGACTTTCCATCAGTTTAAAGAGCGAAAAATAATTGTCGTAATCACGGGTGGTCATAAGGCCCATGGCGTGCAGGTTAGGAGCGAAAATGTAGGCGTCTTCGTAGATGGTCCTGTCCTGAACAACAGTGTGTTTTCCCTTTCTGATCTCAAGGATATGGTTAAAGCGGGTGTTGAGAAAGTATACCTGCAAATTAAAGGACCAGCGTTGCATGTCCTCGTAAAAATCGTTCAGGTATGGGTTGTCATCTGCGTCTTCATAGTGGGCGTGCCATTTATAATGTTTTGCAAGTAAAGATGTTAAAGTGGTTTTTCCCGACCCAATGTTGCCCGCTATAGCAATGTGCATACCAAAATGTTAAAATATTAGCCTAAATTAGAAAAATAACTTCCAAATAACAAAAATTTGTTGACAAACAGCCATTTCAATTCGATGAATATCAAATACTTGGTTTAAGAACCCGTACTAACGGTCTGGTAATAGGCGCATATCTCATCCAATGCCTCCAGAACGGGTGTGAAGCTTGTATTAAGGGTGTTGGTGACCTTTGAATTACTGTAAATCTGCCGGTTAAAGGCCGAATTAATGAGCGATTTTGTTAAAACCGGCGGTTTTTTGGTAAAAATCGAAGAAAAACGCTCAAGACCCGATGCCAGGTAAAGTGCCTTTTTTCCCACCTTTATGTGCGGGGCGCTTTTACCGAGATTTATCTGGATCCTGCTGAAAATTGTGCGAAGGTCGTAGTTATTTTCGGCCAGAATATAACGGTTAGCGAAGTGACGGCCGTTTACCAGCAATATCATGGCTTTTGCGGCATCCATCGCTGTAATATAAGCCGAACTGCCGGAGGTGTAAAAACGGTTTCCTTTCGCGCAGTTCCTGAAAATTTTGCCGCTGCTCTGGTCCCAGAACACAGGCGCCACAATTACGCCAGGGTTTACGATCACAGCGTTGAGCCCCTCCTCAATACCCCGCCATACCTCACGTTCGGCATTGTATTTACTCAACGCGTAATCACTTTCATTGCCGCTTCTTTTCCAGAAAACAGCTTCTGTAAGTTCCTGAACATCGCTGTTGCTGATGGTGCCAATGGTGCTTGCATGGCAAAGTGCATCAACGTTGTGGTGCAGGCAGGCATTTACCACGTTCGCTGTTCCCTGCTCATTGATACGGAATAATTTTTTACGGTCGGCAGGATCAAAGGAAACATACCCGGCGCAATGGTAAACAACAGCGGCATCCTTCACCACCTGCTCCATGCCATAAACATCCAGAACATCAAGTTCAACCCAATTGATCTTGGCAAACAGCTGTTTGTGATCTGGCGTATAAAAAGCAAAAAGATCTTTAACTTTTTCGATATCACTATCGCTGCGTTTCAAGGCAATTACCGGCTGCCCGTTGAGCAGGAGCCTTAGCAGCACATGGCTGCCAAGAATGCCGGTAGCGCCGGTAACCAGATTCACAGAATTCTCAGGCAAAGATCATTTTTTGAAGGGCGAAAAATAAGCCCATTTGTATAAAAAGTCCGAGAAAAAAACCGAGGTAGATCTGCGATGGCCGGTGTTCTTCAAGTATCAGCCTGGCCCATGCAGTAATGCCGGCAATAAGTATCACCGCAATATAAAATACCGTCATATCAAACCTTATAAGCGCTGAAACAGAAATGAGCACACCTAGCAATCCGCCCAGACCAACCATGTGTGCGCTGATCTTGAATCTGGTGTTGATGAGCGCCGTAAAAACAATGGACAGACCCGCGCCAACAATAAAAACTTTGAGGCTGGTCCAGATGTTAATATCCATTAGCAAATAATAAAGGCCAAAATAAAATAGCGAGGTCATGAGGTAAGGAAAGCCACGGTCTTCCTGCTTTGAAAGGCTGATCTCCTTTATTCTTCCCATGCGGTAAAGGATGTAAATGTTTAGTACGGGAAATACAAAAGAGAATAAAAACACTACCAGCGAGATCCGCCATTTTGTACCGAAGGAGGTGAGGTAATCGTATACCGTATGCTGGATGCCGAAAAACAAAAGCAGGCAGCCATAGGTTGCCATCAGCAGCGGATGGAAACAGACGGAGATGACGTATGCAAAAACTCTCATATCAGGAAAGCAGATCACTGAGGCGGGCGATCTCTTTTTTTACGTTGGCCTTCTGGTAAACAACATTGTACACCGCGTTGGTGATGGGCATGTTTACCTGGTATTGTTTGTTGATCTCATAAACACATTTTACCGCGTAATAACCTTCGGCTATCATGTTCATTTCAAGCTGAGCCTGTTTTACACTGTATCCCTTACCTAGCATGGTGCCAAACATACGGTTACGGCTAAACTGTGAGTAGGCCGTAACCAGCAGGTCGCCCAGATAAGCCGAGGCTTTAATGTCGCGATCAATTGGATGCACCGCATCTACAAAAGCCTGGATCTCCTGTATGGCATTGCTTACCAGCACGGCAAGAAAATTATCACCATAACCCAGTCCGTGGCAGATGCCTCCCGCGACAGCGATCACATTTTTTAATACCGCAGAATATTCTGTACCATAAATATCATCACTTACCGTGCTTTTAAGATAACGGCAATTAAGCAGACGGCTGATGGTGGCGGCGTGACTGGCGCCTGTTGACGCGATAGTAAGATAACTCAGTTTCTCGAGCGCAACTTCTTCGGCATGGCAGGGACCCGTAATAACGCCGATCTGCTCAAAAGGCACTGAGTAGATCTTGTGCAGGTATTCACCAACAATAAGATTGTGTTCAGGAACTATGCCTTTAATGGCTGAAAATATGATCTTGTTGCTTAGGTCAGCTGGTTTAAGACCACTGAAAGATTCATTCAGAAAGGCAGAGGGAATGGCCAGTACCAAATAGTCGGAGGCCTGGATACAGCTTTTAAGGTCGGTAAAAAATACGATGGCGTCGGTATCAAACTCAACGGAACTCAGGTAACGCGGATTGTTTTTGTATTCTTTAAAAAACGCCACATCCTCGTCCTTCCGCATAAACCAGTTAATGGAAGTGCAGTTGTTGAGAAACAGCTTGGCAAGGGCGGTGGCCCAGCTTCCGCTGCCGATAATGGCGACGCGTTCAGACATTGGAATAAAGCGCCCAATTTACGCAAAAATCACGTCCTGATCAGCCACTGCGGCAAGCCCGCAGAAACGGTTGTAAACCCTGGCCAGGGTGATCACATCTTTTTTGCAGTATGTTTCTATGCGGGGGAGGTCTTTGTCTTCATAAAAGGTTTTTCCCACCATACTGCCATCAATATCATCTTTTGGGGAAGGAATACCCAGCACGTGTGCAAGCAGACTAAGCGAGCTGAAACTTTTGTAATCGCCGAACTTCCACATGTCCATGGTATCGAGGTGCTGAACATCCCAGGGTTTTTTCCCCTGCAGCTGCAGAATTCTGGGCAACGCAAAACCGTTGATGATAAGCCTCCTGCACAGGAAGGGAAAATCAAACTCCCTGCCATTGTGTGCGCAAAGCCGATGCTCAGGGCCGTTATATGAACGTGTAAGCAGTTCAGAAAAACGCTGTAAGATCTCCATCTCGTTTTCGGAGGCAATGGTGGTGACACGGAATTTATCGTTGTGATAATAACCCAGGCCTATACAAACAACCTTTGCGAATTCGGCATAGATGCCTGCTTTTGAATACTGGTCTTCGGGAGAGATCTCACGGTTATATTGCCACCTGCGGTCCCAGAGGTTGCGGAGTGTATCGTTAAGATCGCTGTATTTGTAAATCAGCGGCACTGTTTCAATGTCGAGAAAAAGAATGTTCTCAATGTCGGGTTTGTTCATGGCTGATATTTTTAATAATTAAAAGGTGCCGGAGAAAAGAACCGGCTTCTTAATTTTTGGGTTTGAAGGATCTAAATTAGAATTTTTTTGCTTTCCCGGGCAGGTTTCCAATATTTTAATCCCCTGCCCATGAGGGACAAAAATTCGGATGCCCTGCGTTTTGCGGATGTTGTGAGCTCATGTTTGAGCTTCTGACTACTGTTTCACCAGCTTATGTACAGATCTCTCCGCGCCATTCCGGACTTCCAGAAAATAGAGCCCGCAGGGCTGCGCTGAAAGGTCGCACTCAAAGGGTTTGTCATTGGATTCTCGCTTTGCGTTTAACAC
>JAEZDS010000155.1 GCA_023433205.1 Bacteroidota bacterium | reverse complement strand
GCACAACAGCCCACGCCGTTTTAAATTTAAACAAGGCAGACGGCGGCAACCGAAAATTTATTTTGGTTGAGATGGAAGATTACGCCAACTCAGTCACCGCCGAACGCGTTAAACGCGTTATAAATGGTTTCGGCGAAACCGAAGGTACCGGCGGCAGTTTTGATTTTTATGAGCTGGGGCCACCGCTTTTTCTTGATAATGGCAATTTGAATGAACTGGTGGGACTAAAAAAACTCAGAAATTATATCTGGTACACCGAAACGAGGGTGTCATTTGCGGAGGTAGATAAAAAAGACAACGATTATTTTCTGGGCAAAAACAACGACACCGGCTATTATTTTTATTATGAGCAGGATAACATCACCAGCCTGAACCATGCTTTTCTGGCTACTATGAAAATCAAGGCAGAACAGTATGTGATCTACGCAGATAATTGCCTGCTCGATCAGGCTTTTATGACCAGGCACCACATTATATTTAAAAAAATTCCGAGAGATATTACAAAGTTTTAGGCCATGCTACAGCAGCAGTTTTCTGAAATAACAGAATTTATCAGGCAGTCGCGTGCGAAAGCTATAAGGGCGGTTAATACTGAGCTGATAAACCTGTACTGGAATGTTGGGGCATATATTCACAGGCAATTGGCAGGTGCCGCCTGGGGTGAAAAAACTGTTGATGAACTTGCCGCATTTATTCAGAAAAACGAGCCGGAGTTAAAGGGTTTCAACCGCCGGGGCTTGTACCGGATGAAACAATTCTACGAAACTTATAGCGGTTTGGCTTTGGTCGGCCAAAGACCAACTATCGGGGAACCTCTTGATAATCAGGATTCTCAAATTGTGTCCTCAGTGAGGACACAATTAGGGGGGGTCAAACAAAATTGCGACCTTAGCCAGGACATAATTATCAAAACTAAAGCCAAGTAGTTGATAATCAAGCTCGAATTGTGAAGCCAGTGGTGACACAATAAGGCTTTTAAATTTTCCGATAAAGCCGATTTTTGGTGGGGGTAAACGAATTTACCGGCTGGCACTGATTTTGAGGATTTAACCAGCAGAGGTTCGCAATTTGTGTAAACAACTGATTATAAGCGTAACTTTGCGCAATATTTTTGTGAAGGACAAGCAGAAAAATATACATTTGCTCATACACTCAAAATGGGCAAAGGTAAAAAAACCGGGTTCTTTGATTTTTTGAAAGCGGTATTTATCGCGGCAATTAATAAAGGTCAGCTGCCGGTCCTCGGCGTACTTTTAATCGGCATCATACTTGCTATAAGGGTGCCAGGTGAAAGCATTCCGGCAGTTATTGATAAATTTATACACGCGCTTACGCACTACCATGTTTTAGGATGGTGCATCAGTGCGTTTTTAGCAATTGCCTGGGTATTTTCTGCGAAAAGAATGAGAAGAGTACATGCATCGGAGATGGATCGTATAAGTGAGGAAAAGTCGCGCATGCAGCAAAAACAGACAACAGTTCCTCTATCGAGCTCAAAACTGAAATAAATATTAAAAAAACAACAAAATGATCGAATTGTTAATAGTAGCGGTGCTGGTGGTTACCATCTGGCATTATGTTTACGAGGGTGCAATTGTGCCTGCAATTAGGATTGATCTGCGCTATAAAATGTTTGCTCTAAGGGACAGGTTAAGAAAAGCGAAAGAAAGTGCGGGGTCTGAGTTCAACGATGAATTGTTCAGCTTTATAGATGGCGCAATAAGTGCCAGAATAAGGCACCTGCCGTTTCTTAATCTATGGATTGCCTATTTCATCAATAAAGAGGTGCATAAAAACAGTGAGCTCAATGCGGCTGTTTTTAGAAGATGGGAAGAAATTGGCAAATGTCCTGTTCAGGAAGTAAAAAATATTGACAGATTGATGGCGCGGTACCACCTTTTTGCATTATTAACCAACAGCGGTGGATGGTTAATATTTTTGTTACCTTTTTTAATGCTGGCTGTCTGTGTAATATCAATTCTGGGTTTTTATCAGCTGTGCAAGAATAAGATCCGCGAAAAACTTTTGCGTATTTCCCTTGCTCCCGAATCGCAAATCAGACGCGTTGCCGTGTATGAAGAATCGCGGGAAATGGCTGAAGTGGAGTATCGCTAAGGGGTTTGAATCAGAAGTACTATTCCCGCAATCAACTACTGTGGGATTCATCATCGGGTTCTTAAAACTAGATGCGCTTATCAGGATAAGAGAAAAATCAGATTAATTTATTCAATTACTTTAAATTAGCGACCACAAGTCCTGAAAAGAGACTTTATTACAAAACTATGAGAAGTACAGGTCGGGTTATAGCATTAAGTAATTTGAAAAGTAAATGGAATTAAAACCCTACCAGCAGCAGGTAATTAACGATCTGGCGTTATTCCTGGAACACATCCAGCAAAGCCGGGAAGTGAAGGCTGCATTTTACGATTTCTGGACAACGCATCCGCGTATGCCTTTAACGCCATTTTCCGGTACGGCTATTGAACCTTATAAAAACAACATCAGCAAAGTACCGCATGTTTGTATAAAGGTGCCTACCGCCGGTGGTAAAACCTTTATAGCCTGTAATGCCATCAAGACGGTTTTTGACGCTTTTAACCGAGAGCATCCAAAAGTGGTACTGTGGCTGGTGCCTTCAATTACCATACTTGACCAAACCATCAGAAATTTAAAAGACCCTTCTCATCCTTACCGGCAAAAGATCAATTCGCATTTTGGCAATAAGGTGGAGGTATTTGATAAAGCCGCGTTGCTTCAGGGCAGCGGTTTTAACGCCACTACGGTTAAAGAACAACTTAGTATTCTGGTATTTAGTTTTGACAGCCTGCGTGCTAAAAACAAGGAAGACCGGAAAGTATTTCAGGAAAACGGGAACCTGCAGTCGTTTGAAAATTTGCTGGGAAGGCAGTCTGAAATAACACTGGGGGAAGTGATAAAATTCCTGAATCCGCTGGTTGTTGTTGATGAGAGTCATAATGCAGAAAGCGATTTGAGTGTAGATATGCTGAAGCAGGTAAATCCCTGTTTTATTCTTGATCTTACCGCCACACCACGCAAAAACAGCAACATCATCAGTTTTATCGACGCGCTTGAGCTCAAGAGAGAGCACATGGTGAAACTACCGGTAATAGTGTACAACCATCAAGACAAGACCGAGGTGATCAATTCCAGTCTGCAACTGCAGAAGCGCCTGGAATTACAAGCAGTACAAGAGGAAAAGAAGGGGGGTAAATACATCCGGCCGATTGTACTTTTCCAGGCACAGCCCAAAAACGGGAAAGATTTTTTGAACGCTGCAGAAGAAAAATCCAATGTACAGAAGCTAAAAGAGAAATTGATCGAACTGAAAATTCCAGCGGAAGAAATTAAAATAAAGACCGCGAATATTAATGAGATTAAAGGCATTGACCTGATGAGCCGTGATTGCAAGGTGCGGTACATTATCACCATCAACGCCTTGAAGGAAGGCTGGGATTGTCCGTTTGCTTATATTCTCGCCTCGCTTGCCGACAAAAGTTCAGCGGTTGATGTGGAGCAGATTCTTGGCAGAGTATTGCGGCAGCCTTATGTGATGCGTCACAAATTTCCTCTGTTAAACCTGAGTTATGTGCTTACAGCTTCCTCAAAATTTCTTGAGACGCTTGATAATATCGTCAAAGGCTTAAATAAGGCTGGATTCAGTGAAAAAGACTATAAGATCGCGGACCCGGCGATGATTGAGGAGGCCAGAAAGAAGGAAGCTGGTTTGACCGCGCTGAACTTTCCGGAAGAAAAGTCCTCAGCTGAAGATATCACAACAGATATTGATAGTTCGCGCATTCAGGTTCCTGGAGATGAAATGGCAGTGGAAGGTACGATTGAGGAGATAGAACAGACAGCGATACGGCAGAATGAAGCTTTTGAACGCACTGTGGAGGAAATTGACAGCACAAATGGAATTGTTCTACCCACCGAAATACAGCAGCTTGTGAAAACATACGGAATAAAAGAGGTTTTTAGTGAAAGCGCTGCGGCTATGAGTCTGCCGCAGTTTTTTCTCAAAATACCTGCCAACGATTTGTTTGGTCAGGAAGAAGCGGAAGTTCTTGTTGAAAAAGAGCATTTACTGGAAGGATTTTCACTAAGCAGGGCAGACGCGAACATAGTATTTGACAATATTACAGCTGAGTTGTACAAGGTTGACCTTGACGAAACCAAAAAAGAGCATACACCTACATTTGTTAGGATTGATGGTGAAATCAAAGAGAGTGTACTGGCATACATACTTGATCCTTCCCGCAAGGACAGTAGGATTGACAATACGGCCAGTATAATTATGGAATTGATCGGTAAAATGGATCCGATCCCGGACGGTGAGATCAAAGAATATATAAAAAAGGTGCTGGCTGATTTTACGGATGCTCAGTTCACTGATTTTTACAACCAGAAGTACACATACAAAGATAAAATTGCATCCAAGATAAGGGCCCTCTCAGAATCATACGCGGAAAAAAAGTTCAGAGATTATCTTGATACTGACAAAGTTTATATAAAGCCGTATTACAGGTTGCCCGCACAAATTTCTCCAGGGGCTACAGCGAAAGACATCACCAAATCGTTGTACGAGAAAGAAGGTGCAATGAATAATTTTGAGGAAGATGTGATTAACAGGATCGCCAATATGCCGAACATATCGTACTGGACACGAAATATCGAGCGCAGAGGATTCAGGATTAACGGGTTTATTAACCATTATCCAGATTTTATTATACAAACGAAAAGTGGCAAAACCATCATCCTGGAATTAAAAGGCGATCACTTAGAAGCGGAGAAGAAAATCAATCTTGGAAGTTTATGGGCTGGCAAGGCAGGCAACAACTACCGGTATTTTCTGGTGTATGAAAAGCGTACGGTTGACGGGGCGCATACGCTGGATGATTTTCTGGAGAAGATTCGTGATATATAAACTGAGTGTGTTATTGCTGTACGTATTTCTCCCCACCTGCAACTAGAACAACGCTTTTTACCAACCCGAGGTCAGTAGTTTGCACTTCGCGGTGTTTAGGATGCGGGGAGATAATTTTTAACCCCCGGCTTCGCCGTGGCGGACACGGAGACACGGCGCCTACGCTAAAGCTTGCGCCTCCGTGCGCCGGCGCCGAAGCTCTAGCGCAGGCGCCTGAAGCTTCGGCGGCACGCGGACAGCGCCAGCGTGGA
>JAEZDS010000140.1 GCA_023433205.1 Bacteroidota bacterium | reverse complement strand
CTTCTAGATTACGGTCAATAAACGCGCGCAAAGGATTTTTGCCCTTTACCAGCCGGGTAGTGAGTCGCGGATTATCACATAGCACCGTGTTCTTCCCCACTAAAACCGCCATGCTTTCGGCGCGCATCTGGTGGACTATCTTTAGTGATTCCGGCCTGGTAATTACATTGTCCTCTCTTTTGGCAGGAACAGGGTCCCGACTGATATAGCCATCACCCGAGAGCGCCCATTTCAGGAAAACATAAGGACGTTTTTTCTCGAAAAAGGTAATAAATCGTTTATTCAAATCCCTGGCCTCCTCTTCCAATACATTTGTAATAACCTCAAGACCCGCTTCCAGAAGTTTGCGCACTCCGCTGCCCGACATCAGTGGATTAGGATCGGTGCAGGCAACCACAACAGTCTTGAAACCCTTTTCAATTATCGCATCGGCACAGGGCGGGGTCTTGCCATGGTGCCGGCAGGGTTCGAGCGTAATGTACATGACACAGTCGGCCGCATTTACAGAAGATGGCAAAGCGGCCATGGCATTAACTTCAGCGTGCGGGCCTCCGAATATTTCATGGTATCCCTCTGCTACTACCTCATTGTCTTTTACAATCACACATCCCACCATGGGATTGGGTTGTACAGCGGGCCAGCCTTTGGTTGCCAGCTTCAGCGCTTTCTGCATAAATACTGAATGATCCATAACTCAAAACTACTTTCTAATAAATTAAGATCCGAACAAATACCGTTTCGGTTTCTAGATCTATTTTCTTAAATTTGTTAGACAATCCGGCTATTCGTCGCAAAGCCAGTAGTTGTCCCCTTATTCTTCCAACAAAAATTAGCACTTCTGGCCGCTGTCTGTCGCCCTTAAAATTTATACCTTTACCCCTCTTAAAAAAACGATCTGATGTTTGATAATTTGCAGGATAAGCTCGACAGAGCCTTTAAAGTTTTAAAGGGCCAGGGCAGGATTACCGAGATCAACGTGGCGGAAACCATGAAAGAGGTGCGTAAAGCGCTGCTTGATGCCGACGTAAACTATAAGGTGGCCAAAACCTTTACCGACACAGTTAAAGAAAAAGCCCTGGGCCAGAATGTGCTTACGGCTGTTTCTCCGGGACAGTTACTGGTGAAGATCACCCACGATGAGCTGGCAAAACTCATGGGTGGCACCAAAGAAGACATTTATCTTGGCGGTAACCCTACTATCATCCTGATGAGTGGTTTGCAGGGTTCGGGTAAAACAACTTTTACGGGCAAACTGGCCAATTATCTTAAAACCAAAAAAGGCAAAAAACCTCTGCTGGTGGCCTGCGACGTTTATCGTCCCGCCGCTATTGACCAGCTGCATGTTCTGGGCGAACAGGTAGGTGTTGAAGTATTCAGTAATAAAGAAGAGAAAAATCCTGTAAAGATCGCCGAGGCCGCTATTAAACAGGCAAAAGAAAATGGCAACAGTGTTGTTTTGATAGATACTGCCGGTCGTCTGGCCATTGATGAGCAGATGATGGGCGAAATTGCCGATCTTAAAAAGGCGGTAAAACCAAACGAGATCCTGTTTGTGGTTGATAGTATGACCGGACAGGATGCTGTTAATACCGCAAAAGCCTTTAACGACAAACTGGATTTTGATGGCGTTGTATTAACCAAGCTTGACGGTGATACACGCGGTGGCGCGGCGCTTTCAATAAAAAGTGTGGTAAATAAACCAATCAAGTTTATTGGTACCGGCGAAAAAATGGAAGCCCTTGATGTGTTTTATCCTGAGAGGATGGCCGACAGGATACTTGGCATGGGCGACGTGGTATCGCTTGTTGAAAGAGCGCAGGAACAATTCAGCGAAGAGGAGGCGCGCAAGCTCAACAAAAAAATCGCCAACAATAAATTTGATTTTAATGACTTTCTTACCCAGCTGCACCAGATCAAAAAAATGGGTAATGTAAAAGATCTGGTTGGCATGATCCCAGGGATGGGCAAAGCGGTGAAGGACATGGACATTGACGACAATGCCTTTAAAGGAATTGAGGCAATTATTTTCAGCATGACACCTTCAGAACGCAGTAAACCAGAGATCATTAACGGGGCCAGGCGGCAGAGGCTTGCTAAAGGAAGCGGACAGGGCATTCAGGAAGTGAACAAGGTTTTGAAGCAGTTTGAGGAAATGCGCAAGATGATGCGGATGATGAACGATAAAAACGCCATGGCAAAAATGATGCGTGCAATGCCTAAAGGAATGCCCGGGGGGATGCAGAGGTAGAACGAAGTACGAAGTGCGATTTACGATTTACGATTTACGATTTACAATTTACGATTGTTGAAGTACGATTGACGATTGACGATTTACAATTTACGATTTACGATTGATGATTTACGAATTATAATTTACGATTATTGAAGTACGATTGACGGAGAATGAACTCTCTATGTGTTCCTCTGTTTTCTATGTGTTCCTCTGTGTACCCTATAGTATATAGTATTTAGTATTTAATGCAACTTATAGACGGAAAAAAAATATCACTACAGATCCAGGATGAGATTGCAGCGGCTGTTGATAAGATACTCTCTGCAGGAGGTAAAAAACCTCACCTGGCCGCGGTGCTGGTGGGAAATGATGGCGGCAGCGAAACCTACGTCGCCAGTAAGATCAAAACCTGTGAAAAAGTAGGATTTAATTCAAGTCTGATCCGCCACAATGAATCCGTAACAGAGGCAGAACTTTTACAAACCGTTAAACGGCTGAACGAAGATGCGGATATTGACGGATTTATTGTGCAGCTGCCATTGCCAAAACACATCAACGAACAAAAGATCATTGAAGCCATTGATCCGGGAAAAGATGTGGATGGCTTTCACCCTGTAAACGTAGGCAAGATGGTGTTGAACCTGCCTGCATTTGTAAGCGCCACGCCAAATGGAATTATAGAATTGCTCAAACGTTATAAGATCAGCACCACTGGTAAACATTGCGTGGTGATTGGCCGCAGTAATATAGTGGGTTCACCCATGAGCATTCTTCTTGCAAAAAACAGTGAACCCGGTAACTGTACTGTTACACTTTGTCACAGCAAAACAACCGATCTTAAATCCTTTACTTTAAAGGCAGACATAATAATCTGCGCGCTTGGAAAACCAGGTTTCCTAACCGGCGACATGGTGAAAGAAGGTGTTGTGGTAATTGATGTTGGCACTACCCGCGTACCCAGCTCAGAAACCAAAAGTGGTTTTAAATTAAAAGGCGATGTGAATTTTGAAGAAGTAGCGCCTAAATGCAGTTATATTACTCCGGTGCCGGGTGGCGTGGGGCCGATGACGATTGCCTCGTTGCTTGGAAACACTTTAAAGTCCGCAAAACTGAGGCGGCCTTAGGAGGTGTTTAGAATAATGAGGCCCTATAGTTGCTCAAGGGAGATTCAGTACATTTGTACTAACCTCAAAAAGTAGATCCCACATTCCAAAATTTGGCGTGCCAGAAATTGAATTTCCTCCGCGAAAATATCTTAATAGCCCTGGCCTCAATCAAAGCCAACAAGCTGCGTGCAATTATCACCATGCTGATTATAAGTATTGGTATAACAGCGCTGGTTGGAACACTCTCGGCTATTGATGCCATAAAGAACAGGATCAATACCACTTTTGCCAACATGGGTGCCACCACTTTTACCATTCGTGATGCTGACGGCAAAATTAGGGTGGGCCGAAGGGGAAAAAAAGCAAAAAGCCAGGATCCTATCTCATACAAGGAGTGTATGCGTTTTAAAAATGAATTTGATTATCCCGCGCATGTGGCAATTATCGCGCAGGCCAGTTTCAGCGCGAGATTAAAATATGCCGATAAAAAAACCAATCCCAATATTCTGGTACTTGGTACTGATGACAACTACATTCTAACCACAGGATTCGAACTGGAAAAAGGCCGCAACTTCAGTCCCAGCGAACCGCTGGCGGGCGGTCACGTAACAATAATCGGAAAAGATATTGTGTATGCGCTTTTTGGTAAAACAAATCCTATCGACAAGTACATTAAAATTGGACCGAACCGCTACCGGGTTATTGGTGTCTTAAAATCAAAAGGTAATTCGGCTGAATTCGGAGGTGACAAACGTGTACTTATTCCTCTTACCACTGCCCGGCAATACTTTGGCAGCACGCAAATGCCATACACTATGGAGGTAAAAGTGAAAAATCCTGCCCACCTCGACATCCTCTATAATGAGGCTCTGGGGCTATTCAGAAAGGTTCGGAAAGTAAGAACTTCAGAAGAGGATACCTTTGATGCAGTACGTTCTGATAATATTGCTTCAATGATGATGGAGAATATTTCGGTTGTTACAACCGGCGCTACAATTATTGGATTGATCACTTTAATGGGGGCGGCAATAGGGTTGATGAACATTATGCTGGTAAGTGTTACCGAAAGAACCCGCGAGATCGGAATTCGCAAGGCGCTTGGCGCAACACCCGCAATCATAAAAAACCAGTTCCTTATTGAGAGTGTGGTAATTTGTTTAATGGGCGGACTATTTGGAATAATTTTCGGCATCAGCATAGGGAACTTAATTGGGATGGCTATGCAGATAGGCTTTTTTGTGCCCTGGTTTTGGATCTTTGGTGGCGTAATGATCTGTATTGTTGTAGGCCTTGCCAGCGGTTATCTTCCCGCGCAGCGGGCTTCTAAGCTTGATCCTATTGAGAGTCTCAGGTTTGAATGAGTTGTGAAAGACATGAATAGAAGTACGAAGTACGAGGTACGAAGTACGAAGTAAGGGCTACTCTGCCTCACCGAAACTCACAGCAATAATTTGGATCTTCCTTTCGGCGGCAGCAAAAGGACTAAATACAGAATTCCTTCTGTCTCTGAAACTATCGCTGGCTCTTGTGGCTTTGAGCTCTCCAATGTCAACATCCTCAAAAATGATCTTTCCCTTCTCTTCACCTTCAATATATTTTAAAAGCACGCCATCTCTGGTTGTCCGGAAATAATTCCGCAAACTGCTGATCCTCCTTTTCGCAAGGTTTTGATTGTAGTTTGTACTTGCAAGGGGACTACAATATCCCTTCATCGTAATTTTGATCGTTTCGCCGCGTTCAAGCAACGGCAACATAAGTGTTGTGAATCTTTCCAGGCCCTCCATGCCGTTCTGAACACTGTCGGCAAAAAAATTACTGATCATGTCTTTTGCGAGCTGCTCCTCCTCTTTTCTGAGTCCGGCCGAGAATTCCGTTTCGTACTGCGACAGCATGGCCATGTAATTTCTGAAAGTTGAATCGTAGGTTATACTGGTTACAGTATTGGTTGTTTTTGGATCGGGCCGGTCGTTGTGAAAAAATAAAGTTAAGGGCACCAGCAACCTGAGTTTCTCTTTTTGAATGGTAGCCGTATCAATGGCCGGAGGTGTAATTACGGTGTCATAGCTATACATATAAATATCAGTACAACAATTGTTCTTATTGTCAGAGAATGAGCCCGGCCTGTTGCTGCTCAGATACGCGCGCCGGCTGTTCTCATTTACCGAATAATACAGATCGTTATACCCACTGTTGAGCGGAAAACCGGCATTTACAGGCTCAGAAAAACCATCTGAGCCGAAAACACTTTTAAAAATATCCTGTCCGCCTAAACCTCCATGATAACTGCTGCTGAAATACAAAGTCCGCTCCTCTGTCACAAACCAGGGTGTAACCTCATCTTCCGGGGTGTTAATGTTTTTACCAGCATTAACAGGCGATGAAAAAATCCCATCCCTGGTTCCCATCGCATACCATATATCAAGTCCGCCTTCGCCACCGGGACGATCGCTGCTGAAAAACAGAACCAGCTGTGTATCAACAATCGCAAGATGAGGTTGTGTACTGCTGTAACCTTCAATATTCAGCGGTTCCCGCATCTTATAAGGAACCTGCCACCTCTTGCTCACCAAACGGCTGTTGTAGAGGTCGCACCTGAAATCTGAATGGTTTAAAGCAACACAGCGGCTCATCACCATAAAATCGCCGGAGGGACTGTAACACAAATTGGCATTGTGAAGTCTGTTGGCATTGATAACAGTATCCAACGCAAAGGTTTTCATATAACGGCCTTTACGGATATTTGACCTGTAGATCTTGCTGTAAACATCAATACCGCCCAGCCGCGGATCACGCCGCTCAGGAAATCGAATACTCGAAAAATAAAGTGTACTGTCAAACTCATACGGTGCATATTC
>JAEZDS010000092.1 GCA_023433205.1 Bacteroidota bacterium | reverse complement strand
AGCCCCGAAGGGGCGATGTCCCGCTCTCGCGTAAACGAGATCGACAACGAGACACCTTAAGATTTATAGCAGCCTTCATTTCAAAGGTCAACGACGAAGGCACCCTTCAAATTTTTTTCACCCTTTTAAATTCGGTAGCCAAGCCCATCCGCGAGGAAATCGCGAGGGCGAAGTCCTGTGTCAATCGGCAAACTTCCTTTATCTTAGCCGTCCATGAAATTTGCCGGAGTTCAGGAAATTAAAAAAGAATTGCAGTTGCTGCCCCCTAAAAAACTGCAGGAGCTATGTCTGCGGCTTGCAAAATATAAAAAAGAAAATAAAGAATTACTGGCCTTTCTGTTATTCGAAGCTGACGAAAAACAACCTTTTATTGACGAGCTTAAATCGGAATTCCGTCAGCAATTTTCTGAACTCTCCGCCCAAACCAATCTGTTTTATGTAAAAAAAGGTCTGCGGCGCTTATTACGTTTGCTTAATCGTTACATAAAATACATCGACGACAAATCACTCGCCATCGACCTGCTTATGTTTTTTTGCCGGAGCCTTGATGAATATCAGATCCCTGTAAAAAAAAGTCAGCAGCTGCGCAATCTTTACGACCAACAGCTAAAAAAAATAAACGTCCTCATTACTGGTTTACATGAAGATGTACGGCAGGACTATTATGAAGAACTAAAAGAGTTGCAGCAGATCTGAGTTATATGCAGCCTGACCCGGAAATATTAAGAGAGCTCGTAAACGGCACCATGCCATTCGGCAAATACAAGGGACGAACTTACAGAAGTCTCCCCGTTTCATACCTTGAATGGATGCACAGAGAGGGCTTCCCCAAAGGCCGTACAGGCATGTTACTTGCCACCATGTATGAGATCAGGATCAACGGGCTGGATTTTCTCCTGAATAAGATCAAATGAAGTACAAGGTACAAAGTACGAAATAAGAAGTACGAAGTACAAAGTATGAAGTACGAAGTACAAAGTACGAAGTAGAAAGTACAAAGTACAAAGTGTCTATTGCCTGAATAGCATTGACCATTTTTATGTATTTAATTCAACGGCCAACATTGCGATTTGTATCTGCTAAAACAGTCTCCTCTTGCTGGCAGCATACTCCCCATACCCGCTCTTCATACCCGTTTCACTTTCTTTTGCCTCATAAAAACGTTTGATAAATTCTTCAAGCTCGTGATCGCTGCCGGCATAAATGCCCCATACATCCTTCAAATCAGGATACGCTGCCTTTATCTGGTTATAACGTTTGGTAAACTGGTACATGGATTTGCTGCAGCCGGCAAAATCACCATAGTATTCGGGATTCGCTTTATACGGATCTTTCATGCGGTAATACCTCTTGATAAAGTCCTTTAACTTGTAATCCGAGCCTGCATAATCCCCAAAAGCGTGTTCAAACTTCGGATAGACGGCCTTTATCTCATGATACTTCTTAATAAAATCTTCCAGACTACAACTTGCAGCGGCAAAATTTCCATGAACATCCTTTAAGTCCGGATATGTATCGCGAATTTTATAATAACGGTCAAGAAAACTATTCGTGGTATCTGCGGCTGGCCCATCCGACTTTTTTGTCTGTGCTTCCGATATAAACACCCCCAGCAGGGTAAAGAACAGAAAAATCTTTTTCATGTTTTTTCCCTGCAAGTTAAAACAACAAAAAGCCCTCTTACTACTAAATGGCTAAAAGGGCTTTTTCAACTGACAAAAAGGACGATTGTTTGTTTAAAAAAAAGGCGCAGATATCACTGGAGAGCTGCCCCGTGAAGGTTAATACAGCCGGTAACCGATCGTTCCCTGCAGCCACATGTTCTTGTACCGCGGTGTACTGGAAGTGCCATCGCCGTGGTTGGCGGTCATGTCCCAACCCGAGCGGCCGGAGATCACAAAATGCTGAATATTGATGTCGAGCCCGATCACCGCGCCAAAAACATTCCTGCGTATGTTATCGTTGTTAAAAGCCTGGCTCTGCGCCTCACTGTTGCTGCCGAAAGTAAAACGGTCGGTCTGCTTCAAAAGATAAGAGTACTGCGGTCCCCCTACCAGTGAAAGCCATTTAAAGGGTTTGAACTGCAGCTGCAGTGGTATGTCGAGGTGTGTTGTGGTTCTGTTGACGAGATAACTTTGTCCCATGAGAACGCCCGATCCCTGAAAACCTTTTTGCTGAAGCAGGATCTCAGGCTGAAAACCTAACAGACTTCCGAAAGGCACCGCAAGGAAAACGCCCGCGGCGTAACCTGGTTTTGCATTGGCCACAAATGCACCTCCCGTTTCATCATATACATTCGAACGGTTGATCCCCGCCTTAAATCCAAGCACTACTTTCTTTTTGGCCTCACGTGAATTTACATCCTGGGCCTCATTCTTTAATGGTGCGGCCAGCATCAGCACCGCCAGCATAATAGTAAAGTGTTTCATCATCCTGAACTTTTTTACATGCTTTTGCAAAAGCCATACCAGGAGAGTACAAAAGGCTGTAGAATTAATTACACACAGGTCTTCTTCCCTGCAAATCACGCTTGTTTGCTGCCACAGGTATAAAACAGCGGTGCTTTGCGCCACTACGGCACAAAAATTGCGCACCTTTGTTTTAATAAAATATCTTATGGAACAGCTTCAAACCAAAACCATCACCGTTAACGGCATCAGATTAAGTTATACCGACAGCGGCGTAAACGCGCAGCCTGTTGTATTTATACATGGTTTCCCCTTTAATAAAAGCAGCTGGCTCCCGCAAATAGGCGGGTTGGGTAAGACTTACCGCAGCCTGGCAATCGATCTCCGCGGTTATGGCGACAGTGAAGCGGGCACAGATAATTTTTCCATTGATCTTTTTGCCTCTGATCTCTTACAGTTCGTTGAGGCACTAAAACTGGATAGCCCTGTGTTATGCGGACTTTCAATGGGAGGTTATATTGCCATGAATGCTGTAAACCGCTCGCCTGAAAAATTTAAAGCGCTGGTGCTGGCTGATACGCAGTGTATCGCCGATTCTGAAGAAGGAAAAGAAAAACGTTTCAAAACGATAGAAAAAATCGAGTCGGAAGGGCTGCAGACTTTTGCCGATGGTTTTGTGCAGAATGTTTTTAATAAAAATTCGCTGGAAGCTAAAAAACAGGCGGTTGATGACGTCAGAAAAATGATAACCGGCACAAAAAAAGAAACCGTGACCAAGACTCTTAAAGCATTGGCTGAAAGGAAAGAAACCTGCACCGGAATAAAAAAACTTAAACTACCTGCACTTATCATTTGCGGAAAGGATGATAACGTTACCCCGCTCTCCCAGTCGGAATTGCTGAACAATAGTATAGTTGGATCCAAACTGCAGATCATCGAAAACGCAGGACATCTCAGTAACCTGGAGCAGCCCGAGGAATTTAATAAGGTGCTGACTGATTTCCTGGGAACGCTGTAATCTCTGCTAAAATGGCCGGCTTGTTTAAACACATAGGTACATAGTGATCGTGGAATATCATCTAAACACATAGGCACATAGGTTCTGAACTCTGTGTGAATTTCTATGTTTGCTATGATCCCCCGATATGTATCGGGGTGGTTAGTCAACCCTTATTATCCCTCTCCTTCAGCCAGCTTGTTACAGCCGGCGCGAGTTCCTTCTGCGATTTTCCGCCTACAAATACACCAATATGGCCTCCTTTAAAGCTGTAAAGCTCCTTGTCGCGGCTGCCAACAAGGTCGTTCAAAGGAATGGTTGCGGCAGGAGGCACAAGATGGTCTTCCGTAGCATAAATGTTCAGCAAAGGACAGGTGATGTTCTTCAGGTTCACCTTTTTCTTTCCTACAACCAATTCGCCTTTCACCAGTTTGTTTTGCTGATAAAGCTCTTTCATGAACTGACGGAAACACTCCCCCGCCTGTCCGGGACTTTCGCTGATCCATTTTTCCATACGCAGAAAATTTAGCAGCTTGTTCTTATCGTCGAGTGAATTGGTGAGTGCCTGCTGTTTCTGCACTTTCATCATGGGTTTTAAAAGATCAAATCCCTGGTTCAGAAAATCTCCGGGAACAATTCCATCATTGGCATCAACCAGAAGGTCAAAGTCCATATCGCGGCTCCAGCGGAAAAGTAATCCATCATTGGTGCTGAAGTCTACCGGCGTTACATGCGTAACCAGGTTCTTCACTTTGTTCTGATGCAGGGCGGTGTAGATCAGACTAAGTGTGCCGCCCTGACAGATGCTTAGAATGTTGATCTTCTCAAGTTTATGTGCCTTGCGGATGTGATCAACGCAGTTATTGATGTAACCATTCACATAATCGTCCATATCCAGGTAACGATCACCCTTTGAAGGAAATCCCCAGTCTATCAGGTACACATCAAGTCCGGCGCCAAGCAGGTTTTTTATGTAACTGCGGTCAGGCTGCAGATCAAGCATCTTGTACGTATTTACAAGGGCATACACAATCAGCACCGGTGTTTTGTAAGTTGCCTTGGTATCGCGGTCGTAACGGTACAGGGTAAGTTTGTCTTCATTGTACACCGCAGTTTTGGGTGAGGTGGCAATATCCACCTCATCAATATTTTTGAGCGTATCAAAGCCCTTCAGCATTTTCTGGCTGATGGCGTGAAATTCTTCTATCAGTTTATTTTCCATGGGCGCGTTTTCAACTAAGGTATAAAATTAAAAAAGGCCGCCAGGTTGTGGCAGCCTTTTATGGTCTGGTTTAGCTTATTTTTTCTTTTTGGCCGGTTTTTCCTCAGAAACACCTTCCAGCTCAACTCCTTCGAGCTGTGCCTGCAATTCACGCACCTGCTTTTTCAGGCCATGGATTGTTTTGTGCAACTCTTCGATCTCACTTTTAAATACCACAGGATAATTTCTGAAAGTATTCTCGAACTGCTGCTCGAAATGTTTTTTTACTTCAAGTCCAAGGTTAATGGTCTCGCCCTTTACCTTGCTGAATTCCTCACTTTTAAAAAGATCGGCAAACAGCTGCTCGTTTACTTTTACCCACTCATTGTACATATCCTGAGCGCTGGGTGCATTGGTGAATGATTTGGGATCAGAGAATTTCTCAGCATATTTTGAAGCGATCTCTTCAACACCTTTTTTAGCGGTGGTTTGAAGGAAAGCCTGAAGCTCAGCCTGTTTTACACTGTACTCTGCAACACGGTCCATCAGGTTGATAAGGGCCTCGATGTTTTCTTTTTCCTTGCCCGGACTAACAATTTTCAGCAGGGGCTCAAAAGTTTTTCCAAATACATTCTGGATCTGGCTGTAGAATTCTTTCAGGTTTCCAGCGGCGTTGCCTGCAAAAAGCTGCGGCATGTTCTCGCTCACACTCTTCAGCTGCTCATAATATTCCTTGCTCAGGTTGTTCTGTGAAGCAAAAAATTCCTGGATCTGTTTGATAGCATTGTCATACACCTCTTTTACAGAAGACTCGTTGTAGAAGCTGCCGAACATTTGTTTTGAGATGTTCTTGAAATTCTCCTGATTAAAAAGGTTCTTGAATGCGTCCATGTCGAACTTCCCTTTTTGCATGGCATCAGCCATTGGCTGAAAGAATTCCTGCATTCTGGCGTAAACCTGGTTGCCCTGAACAAAATTTGAGAACACATCTTTACTGAAGCTGCCATTCATGTTGCGGCTAAGCGCGTCGTAAGAAGCATTGAGGGTGTTCAGCCATGAGCTGTAGATATTGCTGAAAGCGTTGTTGTTCTGAGAAAAGGTGTTCATGTAATCCTGAGCAGGTTTTCCAAAATTGCTGAAGCTGTTCTGGATGCTCTGGGTAAAATCGGCCATTTGTTTGGCGTAGCCTGCCTGCTGGTTAAACCAGTTGCGGAAAAAATCCTGTGGCGCAGTGCCATTCTGCCCGAACATGCCGGCAGTTGATTGCTGCATATTGTTCAGGATATGCATTTGTTTGTCGAAATACTCCTTATAAAGTTGCTGTCCTTCACCGGTAATGTTGCCGGTGGCAAGCGCCGATTGCATTTTTTTTGCGCTGTCCATCCAGTTGTTGATGAATTGGGTCTGGCTCTCAATAATGTTGTCAAGTACTGGGTTCGATGTCTTCATTTTGTATTATTTATTTAATGTAATTAATTGTGAATCATTTATTTATGTATATCGCTGACAATCAATTAAATACAGCTAAACTCCTGATTCGGGGCGCAAATATCGGGATTTAAAAGGCTATTTCCCAGTCATTTATGTTAAAGTTCACTATTTAACAAATTGACAGTGGGGTTCTGTTTGTCAGCAATCAGAGCTCCCCTGCCTGAGTGATAGTTTACAGGTACAGTATAGATACAATATACCTGTAATATAGGTGCAATATGCCCGCCGCAGCACTTAACCATCACCGCTCTTTCACTTCCCTCTCTTTTTAGAAGACTTCCCTGGGCCATTTCTCTAAAAAAAACCGTCCTGCACCTGCCCTGATCCCTTTAACAAAGCAGAGTAACCCGTAGCTCAGCAACATCCAATCCAAAACATGGTATTAAGCACGTACCTTTGCCACTTGCAGCAGACAAACAAATACCGGCACAGCACAATCATAAAAAGAGAAGCCAGGCAACTGGGTTTTGATTTCTGCGGCATTTCAAAGGCGGAATTTCTTGAGGAGGAGGCACCCCGCCTGGAACGCTGGTTAAAAAGCGGCAGCCACGGCGAGATGAAGTACATGGAGAATTATTTCGACAAACGCCTCGATCCGCGCAAACTGGTGGAAGGCGCCAGGTCGGTAATTTCTTTGCTTTATAATTATTATCCCTCCCAAAAACAGGAAGAAGGTGCTCCGAAGATCAGCAAGTATGCATACGGGGAGGATTATCACCACGTGATAAAAAACAAACTGAACGCGCTGCTTCTGAAAATGAAAAATGAGATCGGCGACATCAGCGCCAGGGTGTTTGTTGACAGCGCACCGGTAATGGACAAAGTGTGGGCAAAAAAAAGCGGACTGGGCTGGATCGGTAAAAACAGCAACCTGCTTACCCGAAACGGGTCGTTCTTTTTTATTGCGGAGATCATCTGCGATCTCGATCTTGAATACGACGGGCCAATAAAGGATTTTTGCGGCACCTGCACGCGCTGTATTGACGCCTGCCCCACTGATGCCATCACCGACCCTTATGTGGTAGATGGGAGTAAATGTATCAGTTACCTTACCATAGAACTGCGCGAGAATATTCCCGCTTCCTTTAAAGGAAAAATGGAGAACTGGGCTTTTGGCTGCGACATCTGCCAGGATGTTTGTCCCTGGAACAATTTCAGCACGGCACACAGCGAACCGTTATTTGAACCTTCAGAAGAGTTGCTGCAGATGGATAACCGGGCATGGGAAGAACTTACCGAAGAAACGTTCAGAAAGGTGTTCAGGAAGTCGGCGGTTAAAAGAACGAAGTTTAGCGGGTTGAAGCGGAATGTGTTTTTTTTGAAGGGTTAGGTAAAAGCGCTTCTCATATTTAACCACCCCGATACATATCGGGGGATCATAGGGCACATAGGAATTCACATGGTTTTTTTCTACGTGAATTCTATGTAACTTATGTGTTCCCTATGTGTCTATGTGTTGAGTTAACTTGCATCCAACCTCACTCCTCCTCTACCCCATAGTCTTTGCCGGGTGTGTGAATACTGATGCCGCGGTTATTGATCCTGATGCGCGCATCCTCGTCGTCAACCTTAATGCCATCTTTGTTGATGATGACCCTGTTTTTGCCCTTTGTTCTGCGCCTGGATGAAACATCTTTCAGGTCGTTACAGTCAATACAGTGTAGTCCGCGGTTGGTCATTATCCATCTGCGGTTTACCATGTCACCGTCCCATGTGTTGGTGGTATTGTCAACATCATCAAGCAGGGTTTTTACACTCTCATCAAAAAAGATCACTTTGCCTTCAGGAATTTTCAGTTTTAACTGTACACGCTGTCCGCGCCACCTGCTGTCTTCTATTACCCTGAACACCTCGTCGAACACAATAACGTTGTTTTCACGGCTGTAACTGTAGCTGATGTTGCGGGCATTTTCACTGGCAACCCTTTTATCGGAGCCCTGCGCCAGATAATTGATGGCCAGCTCAACGCTGTCGTTTAAACTTTCAATCACATCAAGGTCGGCGTATCCGATAATACTCATGTTGCTGCCTTTCTGTCCGAATAAGAACTGGTCGTGATCGTGCATCTCCTCAAGTTCTGCGCCATTGTCAAAATTCCATTCGCGCAACACCTCCGGAGCGGGACGCATCTTTACCACAATGGTATCACCGGCACCGGCGATCACCGCGGTTTCGCGCACCCTGGCGCTTTCGCTGAATTCGATGATCGTATCAATTGTTACATAAGCGCCCAACACCACGCCCAGCAGCCACAGCATACCCATGCCCAGCGTTAACCAGCGGTTGCTGTAACGGATCTTAAACAGCAGCTTCACACCAACGTACAGTAACATAAATACCGGCACTCCTGCCACCAGAACAAAGGCAGCCAGAGCAAGGCGATAATCACCTGGCGAGGAAAACAGCGCCTGCTTCCAGTTGTTAAAAATATGTGAATCTCCCACTATGCCAATGCCGGTAAGTGAAGCCACATACCCAACAAGCAGAGCCGTGCCCACAATAAGCAGAAATAATCCCACCAGGCGGCCAACAATATTAAAAGCGGTGTACAGCGCATCAGAAACGTTTGACCGAACACGTTCACCGTAATTACGGTTGAGATCACTGCCGTATTTATTAAGCCGGTCCTTTACCTCACGTGCCTCATCCTTAAAACTGCGGTAGATGTTATTGATGTTGGCATGTTCACCACGCATGGCAAATTTTTCGGCGGTAGTTTTGGCCTCGGGTATCACTATCCACAGAATAATATACACCCAGATACTTAATCCACCAAAAAACACCAGCACAAACATGATGAGTCGCACCCACACCGTGTCAATATCGAAGTATGCTGACAGACCACCGCACACACCACCTATTACCTTGTCGTCGCCATTGCGGAATAAACGGCGGCGGATCTTTTCCTGCGGTTCTGCGGCCGGTCCTCTCTCCTGCTCTTCATCGCCGAAGTCTTCAGGTTTGCCCATCAAAGACTGAACATACTCTACGTCGGCCAGCGTAACCACCTGCTTAGCTGTGCCAAGACGTTGCTGAAGCAGTTCTGCTATCCTGGCCTCAATGTCAGCCATCACTTCTGAATTACCAGGATCGGCGCCCAGATAGGCTTTGATGCCTGCAAGGTATGCACTAAGTACTTCATAGGCGTTTTCATCAATGTGAAAAATGATGCCGCTGATGTTTATTGTTACTGTTTTGTTCATTGGGATTTGTATTAAAGTTTTTTACCGGACTCAATAATTTTATTTACGGCGTTCACCAGGTCGCGCCACGACATTTGCAGGTCAGCGAGGTATTGTTCGCCCCCGGCACTGAGTTTGTAGTACTTGCGCGGCGGACCACTGCTGCTTTCTTCCCATCGGTATTCGAGCAGACCGGTGTTTTTAAGACGCGTAAGTAAAGGGTAGAGTGTTCCTTCCACTACTACCAGCTTTGTTTCCCGCAGTTTTTCTATGATCTCGGTGGGATACGCGTCGCCCTGCGACAGTACCGAGAGGATGCAGAGTTCTAAGACTCCTTTGCGCATCTGGGCTTTTGAATTTTCTGTGGACATGATTATGAGGACAATTGACGATTTACGATTGACGATTTTCGATTTACGATTTACGATTGATGAGGGGGTATATTTAACAACATAGGAACATAGGATAAACATAGAACATAGTACAGAGTGCGGGGGGGCAAGTGACGATTGATGAAGTCCAAATTACTTAAACACATAGACACAATAGGGTACATAGGTTTCACATAGCATAGGTTTCACATAGGATAATACAAACTGAATTTATTTCTTCTTTGTTTTTGGTCACCACCTTCGGTGTTGACAGTACACATAGGAGGACGATTTACAATTTATGAACGAAGTACGAAGTTCAATTTACGAAGTACGAAGTGCAATGCAATTGATGAAGTCCAAATTACTTAAACACATAGACACAATAGGGTACATAGGTTTCACATAGGTAATACAAACTGAATTTATTCTTTTTTCCATGTGGTCCTCGGTGTTATTATTTAGTATTTAGCTTTTTCTCTGTGTATTCTAAGCATATGTCAAGTTAATTTTTCAACAATTCTAGGCCGCCCATTTTTGGATTTCAACATAGGGAGTTCTTCGTTTTACCACTGCGAAAACCCTGTGCAGCAATTTGTTCCGAAC
>JAEZDS010000090.1 GCA_023433205.1 Bacteroidota bacterium | reverse complement strand
CACTAAAAGGTTGATGATGTTATACTGAGGCAGCCGCACTGGTTTGCCCATAGTGCCATTTAGTTTCAGGTAGGCAATGATACTTCCGCTGAAAGACACTGAGCCGATAATAAGTCCGGCTATGATCGCCATCATCAGCCCATAAGGCACAGCGATAAGCTCTTCTCCCAGTATTGCAGGCCTTGTATGATAATAGTGATTTAGTTCGATGAGTGAGATCAAAGCAGCACAGGCTCCACCCATACCGTTGAACATACTAACCAGTTCAGGCATCTTGGTCATCTGCACCTTTTTGGCGGTTACCCAGCCAATAACGGTGCCAATGGCAATAGCGCCGAAGATCAATCCGTAGATAAGACCAGGCACTTTGTAATGTATGTCAACCACGCCGTTTTCAGAGCGCTGGAACAGAAAGATTGTTCCAAAGATGGCGATGATCATGCCTGCGGCGGCGATAAGATTGCCGCGGCGCGCCGTTTTGGCATTACCCATCATTTTCAGGCCAACAATAAACGTTACCGAGCCGATCAGGTAAGAGATTTCGAGGAGGGAATTTTTCATAAACTAATTAAAATTCAAATACTAAGGTTTTTAATCTAATCAGGCGCACAAAAAGTCTATGTGACTGCCTATGTTTTTCTATGATTCTATGTGGTTAATCATTTCAATTCCTCTGTCCGATTTTTTTAGTCACCTCAATTTTTTAACCGCAGAGAACGCAAAGCATACGCAGAGGTCGCAAAGCCTCTTCACACGATCCGCCATAACAGCTGTTAATTCGGCCTGACAAGAACACACTGGAGTTACAATTCCCCATCACTTTTTCTTAAACATTTCGAGCATTCTGTCCGTCACCACAAATCCACCCACTACATTCAACGTACCAAGCAGCACTGCCAGAAAACCCAAGACCAGAGAAAGCAGATCGCCTGAATCAACGTTTAACAATACATAAATAGCCCCCACAATAACCACCCCGTGAATGGCGTTTGCGCCGCTCATAAGTGGTGTGTGAAGTACTGTTGGTACTCCGCCTATCACTTCAATACCAACAAAAACCGCCAGTATAATAAAATAGAACATTTCGCGGTTGTCGCTTATAAATCCTAATACAGTTCTGATACTATCCATGATTATGCTGTTTTTTTAATGCCGTTATGTACTATCAGACTTCCTTTAGTGATCTCTTCCTCCATCTCCCATTTAAAACCTTCGTTGGTGGCGAGGTGGTATAAGAACGTCTGAATATTTTTCGCGTAAAGATTGCTGGCGTTCATTGGCAATAATGAGGGCAGATTACCTTCGCCAATAATGGTAACCCCATGCTTCTCCACATCTTTATTAAGTTCGCTGCCTGCTACGTTGCCTCCCTGTTCAACGGCCATGTCAACGATCACCGAGCCAAAACGCATACTTTTAACCATTTCCTCCGTTACAAGCAGGGGCGCCTTTCTTCCGGGGATCAAAGCCGTAGTAATTACTATATCGGCATCCTTTACATGTTTTGCCACCAGCTCCTGTTGTTTTTTCAGGAACTCATCACTCACCCCTTTTACATAACCACCTTCCATTTTTACAGAGGCATCACCGGCAACTTCTATAAATTTTCCGCCAAGCGACTGCACCTGTTCTTTTGTTTCGGGGCGAATGTCGGTAACCTCAACCACCGCGCCCAGACGTTTGGCAGTGGCAATGGCCTGCAGACCGGCCACACCGGCCCCAAAGATCACTACCTTACAAGGTTTAATAGTTCCTGCCGCGGTGGTCATCATGGGCAGGATCTTTCCAATTTTGCCGGCGGCAATAATTACAGCTTTGTATCCCCCCAGGTTTGCCTGAGAGGAAAGGGCATCCATCTTCTGTGCTCTGGAGATCCGCGGAATCGCATCCATGCTGAATGCAGTAATTCCGGCTTTGCTACAGGCTTCAACCAGCCCCGGGTTAGAGGCCGCCCACATAAATGAGATCAACACCGCACCCTGCTTCATTACGGCGATTTCGGCCTCTGAAGGAGGATTTACTGCCAGCACCACATCGCTCTGACGGTAAACATTATCCCTCGAGACCAGGCTGGCGCCCGCGGCCTGATAGGCCTCATCGTTAAAAAATGAATTGAGTCCGGCACCGTTCTCTATCTGTACCTGAAAGCCTTTTTTGACAATGTCCTTAATTACGTCCGGAGTTAGAGCTACGCGATTTTCTTTGTTTTTGTTCTCTTTGGCAACACCAATAATCATAGGGTTGTATTTTTAGCAAATAAATGAATTTTCAATGGTTTCAAAAACAACAGTTTTACAGCTGGCCTGTTCATTTCAATAATCCGGGTCTTCTTTGCCTGGTTCGCTCCAAGCTTTGGTCGTGGCGCCATTTATCAATATTGCGCAGATGACCGCTCAGTAACACGTCGGGCACCTTCCAGCCATTAAAATCAGCCGGTCTGGTATAAACGGGTGGTGCCAGCAGGTCGTCCTGAAAAGAGTCGCTTAAAGCGCTGGTTTCATCATTAAGTACCCCGGGCAGCAGCCGTATTACCGCATCGCAGAGCAAAGCCGCAGGCAGCTCGCCACCACTCAGCACGTAATCGCCAACACTAATCTCTTTTGTAATTAAATGTTCCCGCACCCGCTCATCAACGCCTTTGTAATGTCCGCAAAGGATCATGAGATTCTTTGTAAGGGAAAGCTGGTTACACAGGCCCTGTGCTAAAACTTCGCCATCGGGCGACATATAGATTATCTCATCGTAATGTCGCTGAGATTTAAGATCGCTGATACAGGCAGCAATAGGCTCAATCATCAGTACCATGCCTGCGCCTCCTCCAAAGGCGTAATCATCTATCTGCTTTTGTTTGCCCGTGGCATAATCCCGCAGATTGATCACATTTACCTCAACCAGTCCGTTTTGAACCGCCCTTTTCAGAATAGAGTGCGCAAAAGGACTTTCGAGCAGGGCAGGAACAGCGCTAATGATATCGATTCTCATTTTTTATAATTGGTAAAGATAGGATTTTGCTTTGGCTTGACAGGACCCGGGGAACAAGGCTCAGAACTACAGGAGCCAGGACTTGAAGTGGGGCTTAACTTCCCTCTGAACCAGGAACCAGGACGGCAGGAGCCAGGACTAGAGGGAACCAAGACCTAAAGGGCTGCATAAGAAGCAGCAACAAAGATTAAAAAGAACAACTAACCATACACTATCCATACACTATCCATACACCATCCATACAGCATCCATAAGGCATCGTCTTGGAGAGAATGCCTGTGGTCGCGCTGAAATTCGTACAGCTACTCATATAGACAGGTTGTCAAATTTTTGAATGTAATCAGTATCCTTTCAGAGAATTGGTGTTTATATTCTGTTAACACCTCACAATACTGCGAGTTCAAAAGGAGCCATTCTTTCCTGCTGAGGCAGGCACATCAAATTATGGCAACTGGAGAGATTACAACCAAATTATCAGCATCTGACATTAACCAAACAGAAAGGAGATAAACTATGGCACGCATCTTTTTTATATTATTAGTGGTTTCCGGCTGTACAGCCAGAGCCGGACATATTACAATCAACATCCAGAAAGCCATCCGGGAGAAAAAGGTGAAAGCGTCGGTTATAAGTCTGGGAGGGCATCAGGGCTATTGTCTGCAGCTATCTGTAAAAAATCTTACACAAGATTCATTGGTGCTGCTAATAGAAGCTGGGCTACGCTTTAATTCTGAAAGTCATGAGGAGCAAGACATTCTACTGGTGAAAAGCGAAACATTAGTGTTGAGAAGGGGGCAGACGCGTGCAACCGCCTTAAAAGGCTATTGTTGTCAGGCATCTAACCGCTCTCCCTCAGCAAATTCAAAATACGGTGTTGGCAAACTGGCCGATTCTGCGCTATGTGCTTTGGCGCAGTGTTTTGATACCAGCATGTCTGATCAGGACATCGAACAACAAGCAATCTGGGCCATCAGCGACCGCAAAGAAACTTCTACAATTCCTCCTGGTAGCGACTCCTGCGCAATGGAACTGAGAAAACTAGTCGCTAAACTGAAAGGGGAGCCGGTACCCTGGTATACGGTTGGCATACGCAGCCATGTATACAGTAACGGCAGGATTACACAATTTGCAACCTATGTTTCAGGCACGCTCAACTTCACTGTTGCCACAGACTGTTATGGTACTTTTTCAGTAGAGGACAGCACTGGCCAGAAAGTACAATACATAAAAAGCGAGTGGCTCACTCATAGCGAAAATCAGGACTACCACTTTAAAGTTCCGGTTGCAGGTCTTAAGAAGGGAAGTTACTACGTGACAATGCGCGGAGAAGGCAGAACACTCGCGCGAAAGAAATTTGAGATGTAAATTTAGTACGCTCTATTTGCCGGGCACAGAATGGGCTGATGATAACTCCTATATTTATTCTGCTAAACCTCGCGAAAAAACTTCCCGAACTAAAAAACGAGCTGAAACTTTGTTTAGAAGACCAGATGGATAAATATTCCAAAGATTTCAGAAAAAGAAGCGGCAGAATAATACTCCTGTTAAAAAGACTGATGAACAAAGCCATTGAGATATTTCAGAATCATTTCAACTATTAACTTTATTCCCCGGCAGATAACAAAGAGTACGCAACTGCTGCGGTGCCTAAAAATAATTAGATCCGGAAAACTGACAGCAAAGAAACGAACAAAATGAGCTCAAATTCACTTCCAAAAAAGCTTAAACAAAACACCAGAATACTTTATGCGCCCAGCATTGCTTCATGGAGAAAATGGCTGCAAAAAAACCACCTTTCAGAACAATCCGTTTGGCTTGTATTTTACAAGAAAGCCTCAGGAAAAAAATCACTTACATGGCGCGAGGCTGTTGATGTAGCACTTTGTTATGGTTGGATAGACAGCAAGAAAGTAAAAATTGACGAGGAAACCTCCCATCAATTTTTCAGTAAACGCAAGGCCAAAAGCACCTGGTCAAAGATCAATAAAGACAGCGTGAGGGATTTAATAAAAAAAGGACTGATGACAGAAGCGGGATATAACAGCGTTAAGATCGCAAAACAAAATGGGTCCTGGACAATTCTAGATGAGGTAGAAAAACTTATAATTCCTACAGATCTCGGCACCAAACTTAAGACCAGGCGCGGCGCTGAAGAATACTTTCTCAGCCTTAGCAAGTCAAAACAAAAAAGCAATACTCCAATGGCTGATACTTGCCAAACGGCCGGAGACCAGATTGAAACGAATAAACGAGATCGTTGAGCGTGCCGCTAAAAAACAAAAACCGGAATTTCTGCAATAGTAGATCATTTAAAGTTTTAACAATTCCATAATATTACCTTTAAGTGGAGCTGACAGGTTCTACCGACCTTTAGCTTGATGAAATCTTATTTAATAATCTTCTGCTTTTTACTCGGCCTTTCGGGACGCATCTTTGCGGGAGACGATCATGGCAAAACCCGGGTAAAAGTTATCAGTGGCCGGGTTATTGATCCCAGGGGAGAAGCGCTGCCAGGTACCAAAATTACCTTGAAAAACACCGGCGAATATTGTTACACTGACCTGGAAGGGAACTATCAGATTGAACTGCCGGCAAACCAGGTTGTGGAGATCACTTTCAATACGATAGGCTACGAACCTAAGGAAGTAAAAAGCGACAGGATCTTTTTATTTGGCGAACAAGTTCTGGAACCGCTGAAATAACAGTCTGAACGGGCGTTCCGGCCCAAACTTCCCCTTCAAAAGTAAAGCAAAGGTTAAGGTTTTGTTTCGGTTTTGTACTTGAAACCTTAAGGAAATATCTTTGGTTTAAGATCACAGCTGTCCAAAACAAATTGATTTAGACATGGCTCATGTGATTTCATGAGGCTTTCGACGCATGAATTGACGGTTTTCGATTTT
>JAEZDS010000079.1 GCA_023433205.1 Bacteroidota bacterium | reverse complement strand
GCCTGATCCTGTTTTAGTCTAAATAGTCGCGGTTTGTCGTTGCCCGGTTGCGGTTGGGGTGTAACCGTGCCAATTTCAATAAAACCAAAACCAAGTGCTCCCAGCTGTTCAAAAGCAATGGCATCTTTGTCCAGCCCCGCCGCAAGGCCCACAGGGTTTGGGAACCTGATGCCAAACAAATTCCTTTCAAGCGATGGGTGACTGTGGCGCGCACCGCCGGCAATTGCAGATATCCCCGGAATCTTTAATAAAAAAAAAGTAAGATGATGGGCCTTTTCCGGATCGAGCAGAAAAAGCAGCTTTCTGATTAGCCTGTACATATTTCACAAAAGTACGGGAAAAATAACCTTGACATCAGAAGAGTCGTTCTAAAACTATTTATTGAGTTCGGTGGCCAGCCTCATCGGCTGTATTTATAAAACTGTTATTTTTGACCGCATATCTCATAAAACAATAAACAGAAAAAATGAAAAAAGTGTTATCAATGATCGTGGTTGCAGCCTTCGCAACTGCCATCGTGGCTTGTGGTCCTTCCAAAGAAGAAATGGAAAGACGCAACAAAGAAAAAGAAGATTCCATTGCAAATGTTGAAAGAGAAAGACAGGAATCAATTGCCGCTGCGGCAATGGAGCAGGAAAGACTGGCGGAAGAAGCTAACCAGAAAAGAATGGCTGATTCAACCCGTACTGCCGATTCAACTGCAGCCGCCGGCAAAAAGGGCAAGAAAAAGTAAAAGATGACCAGCATTTAAGACCCTCAGTGCAGACTGGGGGTTTTTTGTTTATGAAGGTTGCTGAGATGGTCATATAAAAGAAAAGTTGCCCTGCAGTCGGTAACACAATAATGTACCAGCATATCGCGCAAATGTTCCTGTTCAATGGGGTTTTGAGTGCCCCGGAAGGTATTGTAAAAACTCATGGCTTCAAGTCCTGATGTTATTCTGCCATAATCCATATCGCCGAGCAGCACAGCAGAGGTTACTTTCAAAGAGAAACTATTTCTGAAGCCCGGGTGATAATAGTGCATTTTCAAGAACACGTCGAAAACATCAACAATTTTTTTCTTTACCGCTTCAAGTTCTTTTGCAAGAGCGGGAAAACGTGCCTGCAGATCGCGGAGTATATTCAGCTCAAGGTTTTTGTCGTACACCAGTAAGGTGTTGTAAGGCGCAGCCAGCTCAACCAGCGCTTCGGCAAAATTCTGTCGCTGATCAGTACTGTGTTCTGCAAAATAATGTGAGCTTTTGTTTTTGTCGTAAAAGGCAACTAAAAAGGGGATCTGTTCAAATGGAGAAGTGCCGTCAAGTTCAGGAATGGCCGGATTCCATATTTCCATGTCCATTGCAGCCACAGTTCCGTTTACTTTCCCAAGAAATCTGGCAAGTGCTTTAAGGTCGTAAAAAGGTTCATTAAGCAGGGAAGCATTTTTAATTCTTAAGAGCGCTTCTTTCTGAAGTAATTCGTCAGGGACCTGATCAATCAGTTTTAAGCCCGACCGGTGCCATTCAAACTGGGTTTCTTTGGATGTAAGGGGAAGGTTAAAAACGCTGTTTGAGGTGAGCTCTTCTTTCCAGCAGTTCCCGAAAAAATCGCATTGGTAAGGCCTGAAACATTGTGGGCCCACCGGGATATTCGGTACAAGGTTTTGTTCAAGAACCAGCAGAGCAGCTTTCACCTGGAAATCGAAATATTGAAGGTTTTCTTCTGCGCGTTCTTTTATACTTCTTCTCCTGAAAAGTTCCCTGCAGTTTACTTCACCTTTTTTTATATAGGAGCCGTTCACCGTTACCAGAAACAGGTCATTAAAAGCCGGCAAGGCCTGTTTCAGCACATAATACTGCAGGCAGGCATCACGCATAAAAAAATCGGATACACGCAGCGAGCTTTTTACCTCATAGGCCGTATAAATGCCGTTTTCAACACAAAGTATGTCAACCATAATCAAAACCTGGTTATACATAAAAGTGGCTTCATAAACAACTGTCTGGCCAGTTGCCAGCAGCTCTGATGTGAGGCGCAGTGCCGCTTCAGCGCTATCTGTCTCCGCCGCAACATCCACACCGCCCGGAAAAAGCTGTCTTGCAAAAAAACCTACTTCATGACCACGTTTAAAAGTAAGCTCTTTATCGGTGCTTATTTTGTCGCGCAGAAAGGGCATGTTCTTGTAGAAGAAAAACGCCTTGGGGCACTGTTCAAATTTAAGAAAGGAGGATTTACTAAGAGCGTGTGGAGGCATTGCGGGGCTAAGGTACGTTATAATGTTCTTTTTTTACTGCTGTTATTCGGGCGCAGGGTCGCGCAACTTTTTTATACCTTCCTGCTCTGAATTTTATCATTACATGAATCCACGTGTATTAGTAATTGTTCTGCTCTTTATATTCATGAATAAGAACCTGCCTGCTCAAACAGGCAGAATAGAAGGGTATGTTACTTCCGAAGTTGGCGATACCATTGCCGGCGCCACTGTTTTGCTGGGAATAGGAAATTTTGCAATGAGTGATCAGAGGGGCTGGTACAGTTTTGAAACAAAGGCCGGCAGCTATCAGCTTGAATGCCGTTTTACCGGTTATGAATTATACAGAAGCCGGGTAGCGATAAAGAGTGGACTGGCCACAAGGAAAGACATTATGCTGGTGGAAAACATCAATCCTCTCGCAGAAATAGTAGTGAGTGCTGACCGTTATGAACAAAAACTTGGCGAGGTAACAGTGAGCATGGAGGTAATAAAACCCGCTCTGCTGCAAAATAAGAACACCACCTCTCTTGATGAGATCATCAATCAGGTGCCCGGTGTTCAGGTGGCCGACGGTCAGGCCAGTATCAGGGGGGGCAGCGGTTTCAGTTATGGTGCAGGCAGCAGGGTGCTGATGCTTGTTGACGAACTGCCAATGATAAGTGCAGATGCGGGAGACATCAAGTGGAATTATTTGCCCCTTGAAAATCTTGAACAAATAGAAGTAATAAAAGGCGCCTCTTCTGTGTTATACGGATCTGGCGCACTTAACGGTGTTATTAATCTGCGCACCGCATTCGCCAGAAACAAACCTGTAACACAGGCTTCAGTATATTATGGCATGTACGATGCGCCGGCAAACGTTTACAAGTGGTGGAAAGGCAGCTCGCAGTCGCAAAAAGGAATAAATTTTTCACACGCGCAAAAAACGGGTAACCTGGATATAGTGATAGGCACGCACAAATTTGAGGACGACGGATACAGAATGCTTGAAACCGAGTCGAGAGACCGTTTTAATGCAGGGCTGAAATACTCCTTTAAAAAAGCGTCCCAGTTGTCAGCCGGTGTAAATACCAACATGATGAATACCCGCGGCGGATTGTTTTTTCTCTGGCGTAACTATGATTCAGCTTATGTGCCTCAGGGCTTTGATATTCAGCGTTACAATAATAACCGGTTTAATGTTGATCCCTGGGTGTCGTGGACGGGCAGAGGTGACAGCCTGGGGAATTACAAGATCAGCTTGCGTAACCGTTATTTCAAGACCCACAACAGAAATGACAAAGGACAGGGAAGCTATTCTGAGTTGTATTATTCGGAATTACAGTTCATCAAAGATTTCAGAAACCGGTTAAACCTTACAGCCGGCACGGTGTATATGGCACAGACCATACTTGGAGATGCCATTTATGGCAGACACGACGGAGAGAACGTCGCTGCCTATGTTCAGTTACGTAAAAAGTATCTCAGCGAAAAACTAACGGTATCGGCAGGTGTAAGGGGAGAATACTACAGGATTGACTCGGCAAGAACCGCAGGGTATTTGTTTAGAAGCGGACAGGGGTTAAAACTTCCTTTTCAGCCCGTATTAAGAATGGGCCTTAACTACCGTGCCGCTGAACAGACCTATTTCCGTGCCTCATTCGGGCAGGGTTACAGGTTTCCAAGCGCCGCTGAAAAATTTGTGAATACCTCGGTAGGTGTTCTGAAGATCTTTCCTAATCCCTCCCTTCAGCCTGAACGATCTTACAGTGCGGAGCTGAGTATGAAGCAGGGCTTTAGGGTATTGGGATTCAGGGGTTACGCCGACGTGGCCGCGTTTTACACCCGCTACAACAATATGATAGAGTTTGTGTTTGATATATACCGGCCGGGAGGTGCCAGCGGTGAAATCTTCAGTGATCTGCTTTGGGCAGGGTTTAAATCGCAGAATGTAGGTGAGGCCGAGATCAGCGGTGCAGAGCTGAGCATCAGCGGTGCAGGCCATATAGGGGCGGTGAAAACCACTGTTTTTGCGGGTTACACTTACATCAACCCCCTTCAGCCTGGTTACAACCCATTACGTGATACTCTTGGGCTTCCGGGAGTGAATACACTTAAATACCGCAGCAGGCATCTGGCTAAAGCCGATGTACAGTTCGACTATGAGCGCATTTCGTTTGGTTACAGCGCCCGTTACCAGAGCAAGGTAGAAAATATTGACCGGCGTTTTGTGCAGAGTATTTTACACGAATACAATAATCCGGCCTTTGGGCTGAATTTTGATGACAATCCGGCAACCTATGTGCTGCCTGGTTTCAGGGAAAATTTCGCAGCCTTCAGTAAAGCATTCCTTATTCAGGATCTGCGTATGGGAGTACAGGTTACAGAAATTGTAAGGGTGTCGGTGATCGTTAATAATTTTATGAATGTTGAGTATCAGAACCGGCCAGGGGATATAGGTGCGCCAACAATGTATTTATTGCAGCTGAGGGTGAAGCTCTAAATTTTCAACACAACCTTACAAAGTATTCTTCCTTTTGTGGGGACTTCAAGACAAAAAAAGGATGCAATTTCAGATCGCATCCCCTTAATAAAACTCGTCTAAAAAATTACTGGATAAGTTTGGCAGCCATTTCACCTTTTGATGAAGAAGTACCGCTAACTGTTACAGTCCTACCATCATAACTAAAAGTATTGGTATAGCTTCCTGTTCCACTTCTTTTTCCTTTAATCACCATCTCTTTATTTTTTAGAGACGTAATGTGCCAGACCTCTGAATATTCTCCATTCAGATAGGTAAAGGTGCGAGTAGATGTCTCTGGCATTCCGTCAATAATTACCGATTCCGAATTTACCTCTTTTAGGGTGTTTAACACTATGCGCTCTTTGTTCTTGTAGTCACTCTCAACACCGCCCAGAAAATTCCAGGTACCAGAGGTTTCAACAGTCCTGTCTTCCACGGTACTATTTGAGTGGGTTTCACTATACTGCGTGTAAGTATGGTTCATGGCGATGTTTATGAATTTATACATTATTGTAAAGGTGCCGTCCTTTTTAAAGGTTATTGATGATTCTGCAGTTCCGTTTCCACTGCTGATCCTATGGGACGACGGGGGAGCGTTCACATAATCATAATCGGCTGTGCTGTTTATTTTATATATGCTGCCAGTCATTTCCCAGCTGTCGCTACTGGTGATTTTTGAACCTGAACCATCACTGCTGATGCTGGAACTTATGTAGCTTGATTCGTCTTTCATTGTTTCTATCTTCCATTCTCCCGAAATCCTTGCCTTTCTGGAGCGAAGTGAAAGAAACGGATCGTCTTCTCCTTTTTTACAACTATTCAGTGCAGGTAGCAGCATTGCTGCAATCAACACTATGATGAGCGTCGTTTTTGTCTTTTTCATGGATTTTTGTTTTGTGCGCTTTTTGATCCCCAGGCATAAAATGGACACCACAGAAACTCTGAGATCGCAATTTTCGGGTGTTGTCGCATCAAAGTTGAGATCGGCAAATATAGTTATTAAGAGCTCTTTACATGCGCAAGCCTTTTATTATTGTTTTTTCCAGCTAATTATTTAAAACCACGGCTTCACTTATTACAAAACTACTGAGATCAGACTCAAGATTTTGACTGTGCCAGTAATTGCTTACCTTCAAGGTCTTAAATTTTTTTCTATGTCAGCAACTCCAGAAGGTCGTCAGATCATTTTTAGCATGGTGAATGTGTCGAAGATCCATCCACCCCAGAAACAGGTTTTAAAAGATATTTACATTTCATTTTATTATGGCGCCAAGATCGGGGTGTTAGGTTTAAATGGGTCCGGAAAATCAACCCTCCTGCGCATCATAGCGGGAATGGATAAGGATTACATCGGCGAGATCCATCAGAGTCCCGGCTACAGTATTGGAATGCTGGAGCAGGAACCAAAACTGGATGAGAGCAAAACGGTGATAGAGGTGGTTCGTGAAGGCGTTCAGGCGCAGATGGATATACTGAATGAATTTGAAGAGGTAAATAACAAATTTGGTGATGAGGAGATCATCAGTGATCCCGATAAAATGGACAAACTGATCAATCGCCAGGCACAGCTGCAGGAACTGATCGATCAGCAGGATCTGTGGAATCTTGATAACCGTCTTGAGCGTTCGATGGATGCATTGCGGTGCCCTGAACCCACAACTCCCGTTAAAGTACTTTCGGGCGGGGAGCGCCGCAGGGTGGCACTGTGCCGCTTATTGCTGCAGGAACCTGATATTTTATTGCTTGACGAACCAACCAACCACCTCGACGCTGAAAGTGTTGACTGGCTTGAACAGCATCTGAAACAATATAAAGGCACCATTATAGCGGTTACCCACGACAGGTATTTTCTCGATAATGTTGCCGGCTGGATCCTTGAACTTGACAGAGGCGAGGGTATTCCCTGGAAAGGAAATTACAGCAGCTGGCTTGAACAAAAGGGACAGCGGTTAAAACAGGAGGAAAAAACCGAGAGCAAACGACAGAAAACACTTGCACGCGAGCTCGACTGGATAAGACAGGGAGTAAAGGGCAGGGGAGTGAAACAAAAGGCCCGATTGAGCAATTACGAAAAAATGCTGAGCGAGGATGTAAAATCCAAAGAAGAGAACCTTGAGATCTTTATTCCCAATGGTCCGCGTTTGGGCAATGAGGTAATAGAAGCAATAAATGTTTCTAAAGCCTATGGTGACCGCCTTTTATATGAGAACCTGAATTTTAAGCTTCCGCCTGCGGGGATTGTGGGGATCATCGGGCCCAACGGCGCGGGTAAAACCACGCTTTTCCGTATGATTATGGGTGAGGAAACTCCTACCAGCGGTGAATTTAAAGTTGGACCAACGGTTAAGATCAGTTATGTTGATCAGACCCATAAGGAGCTTGATCCCGCTAAAACTGTGTATGACGTCATCAGCGGGGGGCTTGATAATATCAATCTTGGCGGAAAAGCCATGAATGCAAGGGCATATATTTCGCGATTCAATTTTGCGGGGAGCGACCAGGGAAAAAAAGTGAGCGTATTATCGGGTGGAGAGAGAAATCGTTTACATCTGGCCATGGCCCTGAAACAGGAAGGAAACGTATTGCTGCTTGACGAACCTACAAATGACCTTGATGTAAATACACTTCGCGCGCTGGAAGAGGGCCTTGAGAATTTCGCCGGCTGTGCAGTGATCATCAGCCACGACCGCTGGTTTCTCGACAGGATATGCACGCACATACTCGCTTTTGAAGGCGACAGTTCGGTACACTGGTTTGAGGGAGGATACAGTGAGTATGAAGAGAACCGTAAAAAAAGACTGGGCAATGTGGAACCTAAACGCCCCCGCTATAAAAAGCTGGCCGTATAAGTCGGAAGAGGATTTATATATATATTTATCGTTTTTAAATAGTTCAACTGATGATACATTTTACACATTCAAAACTTCTGATACCTGTTGATTTTAGTGATACCTCAATGCTGGCCATAAAACATGGCGCATACTTCGCTGAAAAAACCAATGCTCATGTTTATCTGCTGCATGTGGTAAATACCCATTTTATGTCGCAGAACATGTTTATACCTGTGGTTAACATTAAACAGAGTGAAGTGGAAATAAAGGCTACCGAAAAGCTTCAGCAGCTCGCGCAGGAGATCAGGGCAGAATTTAAGGTGAATGTAGATTGTATCACACGCTCTGGTACTCCGGCCTCTGAGGTGGTGCGTGTGGCCGGCGAGATCTCTGCTTCACTTATAATTATGGGTACTCATGGCTATTCACCATTACAGGAGATAATGATTGGAAGTGTTGCTTTGAAGGTAATTACCCGCTCTCCCTCACCAACCATGGTTATGAGCAGTGAGGCCGACCATAAGGGCTACAAAAAAATTGTATTGCCGATTGATAATACCGCCAATTCGAGGCAGAAAGTAAATTATACACTTGATTTCGCGAAAAAATTTGAAGCAACTGTTCATGCCATCGCACTGGTTGGTACCGATGAGGAGAGCGACCGCCCCGCAATGGAGCTGGTTCTTCACCAGATCAAGACCCTGGCCAAGGAAAAAGCTGTGTCGTTTCACAGCGAGGTGCTTGACCGGGTAAAAAACAGGGCCACTGCTACGGTGCAGTATATAGAGCGGGTGGGTGCAGACCTTGTGGTGATAATGACCGACCAGGACGCTGAACTCAGCGGTTTTTTCCTCGGGCCCTACTCGCAGCAGATTATTCACAAAAGCAAGGTGCCGGTGATCGCCATCAAACCAAAAGACCTTTACGTGGATCCCACCTATGGCGGAATTCCAGGTACCAGCGGACGTCACTAACATAAAAAGACAGTCATGTACCCGTGTTAAAGTGCACAACACTTTGTAAGATCGACTGGTCAGAGCTTGACCTGTTTGGGCATGTGAACAATGTGATGTTCTTTAAGTACATGCAGGCCGCGCGGCTTCGGTTCTGCGAAGAAATGGGACTTAGTTCACTTAATAAAGAGAACAGCCTTAGTTTTATGGTTGCCTCCAGTCGCTGCGATTTTAAAGAACCCCTTCATTATCCGGGTGAGGTAAAGGTGCTGACTATCGCCTTATGGGTGAAAAACACCAGTTTTGCCCTCAGCCACCAGCTTTATAACAACAGCAGCGCCCACCTCGCTGCTGTGGGCGAAGATGTGCTTGTTCTGTATGATTACACCAAACGATCAAAGGTGGCGGTTACGCCCGAGCTCAGATCTATGATGGTGTCTGAAAATTAAGTGCGCGAGCCTTTCACGCCTTACAATTCATAAAAATGTGAAAAAAACCTGCAGGGGCCGGCTTCGTTCTTTTCATGCTGAGTACCTTTGCCGCAAAAGTTTTTTATGTCAAGCCAACCAGAACATGTTACCTGCCTGATCATCGGATCAGGTCCTGCGGGATACACCGCAGCAATTTATGCCGCCAGGGCAGATATGAAACCAGTAATGTACACCGGTTTAACGCCAGGCGGGCAGCTTACCGAAACCACCGAGGTTGATAATTTTCCCGGTTATCCAAAGGGAATTACCGGTCCGGTAATGATGGAAGACCTCAAGGCTCAGGCCGAGCGTTTTGGTACCCAGGTAAGGTTTGGAATGGTAACCAAAGCCGATCTTAAAGCCACACCAAAAAGGGTTTGGGTTGATGAGCACACAGTTGTAACTGCCGACACTGTAATAATAGCAACAGGTGCCAGTGCAAAGTGGCTGGGATTAAAAAACGAGACCAGGTTACGCATGAGCGCGGGTGGAGTAAGTGCCTGTGCGGTTTGTGACGGTTTCTTTTTTAAGGGGCAGGACGTTGCTATTGTTGGTGCCGGAGATACAGCAGCTGAAGAAGCTACCTACCTTGCCAAGCTCTGTAAAAAAGTTTACATGATAGTGAGAAAAGGAGAGGGTGAGATGCGTGCCAGCAAGGCCATGCAGCACAGAGTTGCCAATACCTCCAATATTGAAATACTGTGGAATACCGAAACCGAAGATATACTTGGAGAAAATACCGTTGAAGGTGTTGTGGTGAAAAACAATAAAAGCGGTGAGCAGCGCACACTTAAGGTAACAGGCTTTTTTGTGGCAATCGGGCATAAACCCAATACCGATATTTTTAAGGGCCAGCTTGATATGGATGAGCAGGGCTATCTTCTTGTACAGCCAGGCACTTCAAAAACCAACATTCCCGGAGTATTTGCCGTTGGCGATTGTTTTGATAAAACTTACAGACAGGCTGTTACAGCAGCAGGCAGTGGATGTATGGGAGCGCTTGATGCGGAAAGGTACCTTGCAGCAACAGAAAATCATTAAACACATTAAAACTGGTATTTTGCGATTTTTGTTCGTATCATTGAGCTATCACATTAAATGAACAGGGGCGAAGAGCGCAACGGTAGTCAGGAATCGCATGAGCGTGGCATAATGCATGCCGCGCACCGTGAACTTGAGGCCTCTAAACGTTCAGTCCGCGAGCTTCTGGAGATGCGGCAGAAACTCTTTAAAAATCAGCCGCGGGATGAAAAAGAGG
>JAEZDS010000003.1 GCA_023433205.1 Bacteroidota bacterium | reverse complement strand
GTTTCCAATTAAATTACACATCAGCCGCTTGAACTGAAAGGGAATTATTTTCACCCCGCAAATAAAATCATATTTTATTTCCGCTTTTACTTCCGCCAGTCTTTCGCCAAGCTCATCAAGCACCTCTTTCATCGTGTGGTTGAGATCTATCAGCTGCACCTCCTCATCAGTGGTATTTATGCCTGAATAATCAAGAATATCCCGGATAAGGTTTTGCATGCGGGATGCTGCGGCGCTGATGCGGTCGAAATAAAACCCCGCCTGTTCAGGCAGTTCGTTCTTATGTTCAGCGCTGATACGGCTTATATAAGTATTGATCTTTCGCAGTGGTTCCTGCAGATCGTGACTGGAAACATAGGCAAAAGAAGCCAGTTCTTTGTTGGTGCGCTCAAGGCGGATATTCTGCTCTTTTAATCGTTTAACATGCTTCTTCTCCGCCTCGATCTTCGCCTCAAGTTCTTCTGCCAGAGTATTTATGCCAATGGCGATAGCGTCAACTTCATCCCCCTCATCACTTACAGGTGCTTTTTCCTTAAAATCCATCACCGTATATTTTAAAAGCACATCAAGCAAATTGTTCACACGTGTGTGATAACTCTGCTGCTTCTTATCAGCCGCTGACAGCCCTTCCACATCCTGTATGATAGACTGAACCAGAGTCTGATCACATCCCTCGAGCAAACGCAGCCTGCTAACAATGCTGTTTATCACCGAGGTGCCTTCAAAATTAGTGTGCCCCGAACCTGCCATTTTTAAAGATACTGCCTGATCCAGTTTTTTGCAGCTTCTTCTGTGGAGAACATTTTCATTGGATACTGGGGGGGTTTAAAAGTAAAAAAAAGGTTGGCAACCATTTTGCTTACGGCAGAGGTGGTAATAATGGCCATTGCCCGCGTAATACTTGTGATCTGCTGAGAAATAAATTCACGGTCTTCACGTTTTGGAGGTTTGTTGCTGCCGCCCGATTCAAGGATCATACAAACCTTGGGTGAAGGAAGTATCTCTTTAAGCCGCTTCATTTCTTCACTGATCTCACTGCGGCTTCTTTCTTCATGCTGACCGGGTTTAGGCAGCGAGTACATAATATTGTCTTTGTCAAACCAGATAACTGAATTGCTAAGCTCATAAGTTTTTGCGTCTCCGGGGATCTTAAGTACCATGTCAGACATTCAAAGGCGTTAATACAAACTGATCTTTTCGCGGCTGACTGAACTTTATGGCCTGAGCCATGTTAAGCGCCTTCCTGATCACTTCTTTGAGTTTTTTGAAATTATCAGGCTTTTGAATGTAGAATTGTGCACCTGATTCGTAAAGTATCTCAATCACTTCCTTTTGACCGGAAGTTGAATAAATGATCACCGGCAGTTCTTTAAGGTTCTCGTCATCTTTAATTTCCTTCAAACATTCAAAACCGTTTTTTCGTGGCATGTTAAGATCCAGGAACAGGATATTCGGAAGTTGCTGCCGGTTGTTATTAAGATAATTCATCAGCTGCTCACCATCCTCCACCGTGTGCAGTTTCACTTCATGGCCCATGCTTAATAACGCCTCCTTAAAAAAGAAAGCGTCGTCAAAATCATCATCTGCAAGCAACAGATTAAGTTCTTTCATATCACGGCCTGTTAAAGTCAAATAAAGTTAAGCAGAAATATTCTTCAATCAATTAAACTGAAAAATCAATATTGTAAAGAGCAGCCTCCCGGCTCCAGGTATCATAAAATAAAATTCGGGCGCAACCTTTCAGTTGTTCAGTATACTGATCCAGATAAAAAATCTGCTAGTCTTCTTTTAAAAAAGCACCGTCTGCTCCAAAAAGCGCTTCCTTGTTTTTGCCTTCGTGTTTAAATTCTGCTTCATATACCATTCGGCCATCTTCTTTTTCCAGCTCCCACTCTACATCTTCAGCACCGGGATATTTAGCCTGGAAAGCCGCTTTAACACTTGGCGGAACATCAGAGTCCATTATATCCGAACTCGAAGAGCATCCTGAAAAGGCGAGCATTGCGCCCAGCACCAATGAGGTGATTGCATATTTGTTTTTCATAAGATTATTTATTGATCAGATTCATCACCCAAAAACTTGTGCCAGCAGTTTATCCGAAAATATGAGGCTTTTAATTGGTTATACCGCCCAGGTTGTTTACTTTTATCCTTCTCACCTTGCAGACGATAAAAAAAATAAGCAAAAACGAAGAATACTATTTTCTGAAAGGGGGCGGCGAGATGGGAGAACTCACCAGACAATACAACTGGGAGTCGTCGCCAATTGGCGGACCCTCGGGATGGCCTCAGAGCTTAAAACTAACCGTATCCATGATCCTGTCTTCAAAATTCCCCATGTTTTTATGGTGGGGTGAAGATATGATACAGTTTTATAACGACGCGTACAGGCCAAGTATGGGTGAGCGCGGCAAACATCCGCGCGCGCTGGGGCAGAAAGGCAAAGAATGCTGGCCTGAGATCTGGCCCATCATTTCTCCACTCATCAAAAAGGTACAGGCAACCGGCGAAGCCTGCTGGAACGAGGACATGCTGGTGCCGATTTACCGCAACGGTAGTCTGGAAGACGTGTACTGGACCTTTGGTTACAGTGCGATCAGAGGGGAAAACGGTAAAGTAGAAGGAGTGCTTGTTGTTTGTCATGAAACCACACAAAAGGTCCGGATGCTGGATAAACTGGCCAGTTCAAGCAGAATTCTGGAAGACAGTGAAAGAAATCTGCGAAATACCATTATACAGGCACCTGTTGCAATGTGCATTCTGAAGGGGGAGAAACATGTTGTAGAACTTGCCAACGCACGCATGTATGAATTGTGGGGAAGACCTGCCTCAGAATTGCAGGGCAAACCAATATTTGAAGGTTTACCAGAAGCCGGAGAGCAGGGTTTTGAAGAGCTACTGGCAGGCGTTTATACCACCGGCGAACCCTACTCTGCCCTGGCAACGCCGGTGCGTTTGCCCCGCAACGGAGCCACGGAGATAATTTACATTAATCTGTTGTATGAAGCTTACCGCGACCAGGGCGTAATAACAGGTATAATAGCTGTGGCGGTTGATGTTACCTCCGATGTAATTGCCAAACACAGGATAGAAGAAGTTGTGGAGGCCCGCACCCGCGAGCTGGCAGAAGCCAACCATAAACTGAGACAATCAAATTCCGAACTGCAGGAATTTGCACACGTGGCATCACACGATCTGCAGGAACCACTTCGCAAGATCGGCACTTTTGTTCAGCTGCTCGAGAATTCGCTGCATAATCCTTCAGAAAAAAGCCGGCATTTTCTTGATAAGATAAAGAACTCAAGCACACGTATGTCAAAGCTGATCCGTGATGTACTTACCTATTCAAAATTATCAGACCACCGCGAGGTTTATAAACAATGCGACCTGAATGCGGTAATGCTGGAGATCATTGCGGATTTTGAACACCTGATTGAACAGAAAAAAGCAATAATCAGCTACCCGGTGCTGCCTGTTATTGACGCTATTCCGCTTTACATGACACAGCTTTTCGGTAACCTGCTGTCAAACTCTCTTAAATACAGCCGCGAAGATCTGGCACCTGAGATCACACTTACCTGCACTATTCTTCCCGAAAAAGAAAAACAATTCGACTGGTTCGAGAAAGACCGGATCTATTACAAGTTTGAATTCAGTGACAACGGCATTGGATTCGATCAGATATATGCTGAAAGGATCTTCAGCATCTTTCAGAGACTTCACACCAAATCAGAATATGCCGGTACCGGCATCGGACTTGCACTCTGCAAAAAAATAGCTTTAAAACATCATGGAGATATTTTTGCAAGCGGTGGCGACAACGGTGCAGTTTTTACGATCTTCCTGCCCGAAACACAAAGTCAGCTTTGATCCTTTTTTCTGCACGCAGAGAAAAAAAAACGCGCTGATCATCATTCACCTGTATGATCAGCAATGCTGTGATACTTCCACTGTGCTGCACCAATAAAGTATTATTAACAGGCAACCCACAATCCGTTATAACAGCGGCACAGAATTTTATTGGAACACCATCAGAAAATATTCACCGAAAAATTTTTGATAAAAAAATATAAATGTCGCATGTTTGCGCCGCAAAACAGGCTGATGAATTTCTAAAAATGTAAATTTAGTGATGCAAGCAAAAAAAAATCTCATTATAAATCCCAGTTGTCTAAATCCGCTGGTAGGTGACATCGGCGAATCAGACACCCTTGCAATAAACGAGCGATCAAAACAAATGATGGCTGCAGGCAAAACTGTTTACCGGTTTGGCCTGGGGCAATCACCTTTTCCCGTTCCTGATTCTGTTGTTGAAGGACTTCGTTTGAACGCCGCGCAAAAAGATTATCTTAATGTTAAAGGCTTGCCGCTTCTCAGGGAAACTGTGGCGGAATTTCACCGCATCAAGGACGAGATTGTATCAGACCCTGAGAGCGTGCTGATAGGACCTGGTTCCAAAGAACTGGTATTTTTGTTACAGCTTGTTTTTAATGGTGAAATAATTATTGTAAGTCCATGCTGGGTCTCATATATTCCACAGGCACTGATACTGGGGAAAAAAATATCTGTGATCCACAGCACCTATAAAGATAAATGGCAGCTCACCCCATCACTGTTCAGGGAATTCCTGGAAAATCGTGAAGACAAGAACAAGCCCGCCCTGATGATCCTGAACTATCCCGGAAACCCAGATGGCGTTACGTTCAATGAAAAAACCCTGGAGAAAATTGCAGACCTTGCCCGTGAGCACAACATACTTATTCTTTCAGATGAGATCTATGGTCAGCTTCACCACGAAGGCAAGCACGTTTCCATAGGCAGGTTTTATCCTGAAGGAACCATCGTAAGCTCGGGACTTTCAAAATGGTGTGGGGCCGGCGGCTGGCGCCTTGGCACTTTTACATTTCCTACACACCTGCGCTGGCTGGCCGATAAAATGGCCGCAGTTGCAAGTGAAACTTACACTTCAGTGAGCGCGCCAATTCAGTACGCAGCCGTATCAGCTTTTAAAGGCGGTACCGACATTGAGGAATATCTCTGGCATGTTCGAAAGATATTAAGCAATGTTGGGCTGGAGATTACGCGCATCCTCAACAAAGGCGGCGTAAAAGTAAACGAACCACTCGGGGGCTTCTACCTTTTCCTTGATTTCTCTTCACACATGAAAACCCTGCGCAAAGCAGGCATCAGCACATCCAAAGAATTATGTGAGAGATTGCTCGAAGAAACAGGCGTTGCAATTCTGCCTGGCAGCTCATTTCACCGTCCGCAGGAAGAACTCACCGCACGGCTGGCTTATGTTGATTTTGATGGTGCAGCGGCGCTGGCTGCAGCCCGCACTATATCACTCTCAAAACCATTGCCCGATCATTTTAATAAAACCTACTGTCCCCGTGTGATAGATGGCGCTTCAGCCATCTCCACCTGGCTGCAGGCAAAAAATAAAAAGTAACCATGAAAAAAGTCTACAAATCGTACCTGCTCAACAACTTTCGTCAGATCCCTCAGGTAGCACGTTTAAGTGAAGAGCAACAGTTTCAGATTGAAGTTGTGGGCAACGTATTGCCTTTCAAAACCAATAATTACGTAGTTGAAGAACTGATAAACTGGGACAATGTTCCCAATGATCCCATTTTTATCCTCACTTTTCCGCAGAAAGATATGTTGTCGCCTGAGCATTACGAAAAAATGGCTGAGGTCTTAAGAAGAAAAGGAACGAAAGACGAGGTTAAAAAGACCGCGCACGAGATCAGGCTGCAGCTGAATCCCCATCCTGCAGGGCAGATGGAGCACAACGTGCCCATGATTGATGGCGTACGATTAACCGGTATGCAGCACAAATACAAACAAACGGTTTTGTTTTTTCCAAGCAACGGACAAACCTGTCATGCATACTGTACTTTTTGTTTCCGCTGGCCACAGTTTGTGGGAATGGACGAATGGAAATTCGCCATGCGTGAAACCGAGCTGCTGGTGAAGTACATTAAAGAACATACAGAAGTAACCGATATTCTATTTACCGGTGGTGATCCAATGATCATGAAGGCCAAGAACCTGGCCTCTTACATTGAACCTCTGCTTGAAGCTGACCTGCCCAATCTTCAAACCATAAGGATAGGCACCAAAGCTCTGGGGTACTGGCCTTACAAATTCACCACCGACGATGACGCTCCCGCAATTCTGGAATTGTTTGAGAAGATCGTAAAAAGTGGCAAGAACCTGACCATCATGGCGCACTTCAACCATCCCGTTGAGATGAGCACTGAGGCGGTGAAAGATGCCATTAAAGCTGTGCGTGCCACTGGTGCGCAGATCCGCACCCAATCGCCGGTTATGAAAAATATTAACGACGATCCCGATCTGTGGGCAGAGATGTGGCGCAAACAGGTAAATCACAATTGTATTCCATATTATATGTTCCTTGCAAGAGACACCGGCGCGCAGGATTATTTTTCGGTGCCACTGGTACGCGCCTGGGAGATCTTTCAGAGTGCCTACCAGCAGGTAAGCGGCGTGTGCCGCACTGTAAGGGGGCCCAGCATGAGCTGCAACCCTGGCAAGGTGCAGGTGCTCGGCATAAGCGAAGCACCGCATAATGGTGTGAAGAAAAAAATAATGACCCTGCGTTTTTTACAGGGCAGAAATCCTGACTGGGTGGCCAAACCATTTTTCGCGGAGTACGATGACAAGGCAGTGTGGATAGATGACCTGAAACCCGCTTTCGGCGAAGAGAAATTCTTTTTTGAGGATGAACTGCAACAGGTTTATGAGGAAGACTCAATTAGCAGCGGTCCGCATGATCTGGAGTAGTATCACCTTCGGTGTTGACTGAACTGGGAATCAGGCGTTAGGTTATTGGGACTGTGTTAATTTCTGCACGTGCAGAAGCGAACTGCTGGCTGGAATATGGTGGCATTGCTGCTTCTGTATGTGCTCTATTGTATGGTTAAGGTGGAGGGTATTATCTGTCAAGCTTTAAGTTTTCTGCTAAAATGTTGACCTCCGCATAGGGGCCGGGCACGCTCTGCGCATTACACTTTATCCCTCACTCACATCAATGCTGGCCTCTAATTTGATTGGTCATTGCACCTCCCGGCATTCAAACTCAGTCGAGGAATTCTATGAAGAAGATACTTACAGTCACCATTTTATGTGCCGCATTTGCCGCCCAGCTGAATTCTCAGAATACTGAGGAACAGTTCATTAGTGATTCCATTAAAATAATGGAACCAAAACTCGTGCGCCCTCAATTCAAATTCGATAACCGCGTAACATTTTACCAGGGTCAATCACTTTTTATCAGGGGTTACGACCTGGGCGTGCTGCTCAATAACAAATTGCGCGTTGCGTTAGGTTACTCCGGTTTAAATGAAGACCTGAACGCGTTCAAAGAGACAATTGATTCAATTGACGTAGGCAGGCTGATTGATATACAGTACGGCAGCATCAATCTTGAATTTCAATACCACGACAGCAGATTTTTTTCATTGGGTATGCCCCTTGAACTTGCAGGAGGCTGGAACAGACTACGCTGGAAAAATTTCAATACCGACGAGATCTACAAAGTAGAAGAAGGCATTATAGCCATGAGCCATTTCGGACTTTCCGGAACCTTTAAACCCATAAGGTGGTTCGGACTTAAAGGCGTGGTGGGTTACCGAAAAATGCTTTTTAATCAGGTTAAGGAATTCAGCTTCGACGGGTTTTTTACATCAATAGCCTTTAACGTAGATGTTCGTGAGATCATCACAGACATTAAAATGTACAGGCTGCTGAAAAAACACAAAAGAGGCAAGAGGATCGTTAACGCGGTGAATTTGATGACGGATTAAGGGGCTTTGCAAATCACAACCACCCAAAAGGATGAATTGTGTATCGTGCCATGGACTTGTTACTTGTTATATTTTATTATTACCTTGGAGTTACATTTGGTAAATGTCGTCAAGTCGAATTATATGGCAGTTTATATTCAGCTTCATACTGGTTACGCATCAGGCACAAAACTTGAGCTTCACGGTTACTAGTTCCACTGGATTCTATACTCTCACCTGCAGCAGTCCAAGTCTACAAGTTAGCGCTTACAGTACTCATTCATCGCCTGTTTCCTACACGTGGACTGGTCCTAATACTAATTTCACCGGCCCCGCTGTAGTTTTAAACACCCCTGGCATTTACTCTGTAGTAGCTTCAGATGGCAACATCATTTCGTCACAAACACTGGCAGTAAGCATCAATACCATTGCTCCTTCTGGCACTGTGTCACCAGCCATTCAGCAGTCCTCCTGCAAAACACCCATAGTTCCAGTCACACTTCTGGTGTTAAATCCTAATATAGATCAGACTATATTATCGCCACATGGTGGTACGCTTAGCTTAAATACAAACACGTTTATGCCACTCACTCCCGGTAATTTTACCTATGTAGTGACAGATACTACTAACGGATGCAGAGCTGCCGTAGGCTTCACTGTTCTAAGTATTGGCTCTTATCCAACTATGTCAGTTACATCGAGTCCCATGCAGTTCACCTTAGGTTGCGGATCTGCTTCGATAATTACAGTCTCACTCCATGGCATGACTGATCCTCCGGGGAATCCTATGTCATACACTCTTTTGCCTCCCACTGCATCAATCATAAATTATTCACTTTCTTCACAGACATCCTTTACGGTGATTTCCGCTGGAAATCACACTGCAATTGTGCGGGATGACAGCTCTTTCTGTGTGACAAAAATTCCAATATCAATACTGAAGGACACCGTGCCTCCCGTTATTCAATCTCTGGTAATTCCAACGCACACAATTACCTGTCACACGCCAAGTAGCCTCGTCCAGGTTCTAGCTTCAATCAAAGGTTCAACTTTCAATATTTCTTATGACTGGTCTTTCGCTCAGGGCACCTCCAATTCAAACACTTTGAGCTTTTGGAATTACAACTTGCCGGATAGTCTATACGCTGAGAATACATACAGCCTTCGAATCACAAGCACTATTTCCCAGTGTTACAGGGATACTACTTTTATATTCTACAAGAATATGTACAAGCCGAACGCTCAATACTCTGTCAATGGAATTAATCAGCTATGTGTTACACAAGGAGATCTCATAGTCAACCAAAGTAGCACTGGAATTCCATCACAATCTCCTTTCAATGCAGACTCTGCGGTTGTTCCCATTTGGATTTTTTCAGGATCAGGACATTCAGTCACTGGTCAATCATTTACGGCGACAGAGCCCTTAACTTTTACTTTGCAGGCAATCGATAAAAATAACGGATGCTCCTCTCAAATAACCTCCAAGAATTGTACCGGAATCGGATCTATAAATGCTCAAATGGAACCTGTACTTTTTCCGAACCCTGCTAAAGCCCTTACTAATATCAAATGCGGCAGTAATTGCCTTATCACGTTATATAGTTCAACAGGAGTACTAATTCCAATACGTTACGATAAAGAGAATGAGGTGAATATATTGAACTTACAGAATCTCAGTTCTGGAGTCTATACTGTAAAAATTAATTGCGGCACACAGTCGTACTATCACAAATTACTCAAGATTGAGTAAAAAAATCCATTCTGGTATTAATTTCCAAAAACAAAAACCACTTCCTTCCGGAAACAAACAGGCTTATTTACGACAACACCTCGGGCGACGGATCATCTCCCTTCTTTCTGTGATCGGCAGGCAAAGGAACAAACTCCAGGTTGTCACCAGGCGGAAGGATGATCTTGCCCTCTTTCCAGTCGTTTTTTGCCTGCTCAATCCTTTCCTTACGAGAAGAAACAAAGTTCCACCAGATATGTCTGTGACCCAGTGGTTCTCCACCCAGCACCATAAGTGTAGTTGCTGATTTAGCTCTGATGTTGGGATCATTGCCTTTTGCGAAAACCAATAACTGTCCGGGGAGATAAGTTATACCAGCCACCTCAAGAGAACCTTTCACAATATAAATGCCGCGTTCGGAATATTGTTGCGGCAATTGAAAACTAACACCGGCTTTAACTTCAGCATGAAGATAAATAACCGGAGAGTTGGTTACCACACTGCTCTTTAAACCATAAGCTTCGCCTGCTATCAAACGCAGCCAGATACCTGTATCAGTAAACTCGGGCAGTTGTTGTGTGGTGTAATTCTTGAATGAAGGAGCGCTCTCTTCATCCTTTTCGGGAAGTGCCACCCATGTTTGAATCATTTCAAGTCCGCCCGAAAGTGTGGAAGGATCTTCAAAACGCTCTGAATGGGAGATGCCCCTGCCTGCAGTCATCCAGTTTACTTCACCAGGTTTTATCACCTGCTGCACGCCAAGACTATCACGGTGCGTTACCTGTCCGCCAAAAAGATAACTAACAGTTGAAAGTCCAATATGTGGATGGGGTAACACATCCAGCGACTTCATGCTACTTTGGCCTGGGTTAACCGGACCTGCATGATCCATAAAAATAAAAGGCCCTACCATACGTCTCAAACGAAAAGGCAGAATTCTTCTTACAGTGAGTGCAGGGTTTAATTCCGCTTTGCGGGAGTCTATTACGATGTCTAACACAATCTAAAATTAAAGAATAAAATTGAGCTATTGCTTGTATAAAATATCTGCAACGAGATTCTACTTTTATATCACCTCCAGCTTTTTCAACAGGAAAGAAGCGCTTTTATTTTTGCAGATGCCTTCTCTTAATTTATAATCAAATGACAGATCGTTGTTGATTGTTTCAGCCTCAAAACACATGTTACTAAGAGATTGCGGACGATTTTCCACAATCCTGCATACTTCAACATCATGAGTCGCTATAACACCAATAACGCCCTTATCCGCCAGCTTTTCAATTATTGCTACAGTGCCGGTTCGTTTGTCTTCCGAATTTGTTCCACGAAGGATCTCATCAAGCAAAACAAAACCCTTCTCCCGTGTAAGCGCGTTCATGATCTGTTTAAGCCTTTTAAGCTCCGCCAGAAAATATGAATCGCCTCCGCTCAATGAATCGTTGATCCGCATTGCCACATAAACAGGCAGAGGATGAACACTTGCGGAAGTTGCGCAAACCACAGAACCAATGCCTGCCAGAACCATATTCACCCCCAGGGTTCGCAAAAATGTGCTTTTACCCGACATGTTTGAGCCTGTAAGAATGATAAACTGTCCCTCAGAGAATTCCACAGAGTTGGTTACCCTGCTCTTCTCACTGATGAGGGGATGACCAAGGTCCTGAAACATGATCCTGTTCTCAGCGTTTAATTGCGGAAAAATAAAACCCGGATTGTTAAATGCAAAGTTTGCCATACTGTTCAGTGCCTCGAAATGCCCTATAACATCGAGCCAGACAGGAATGTGAGAGGCATTGACGGTACGCCATTTATAAAGCTGCCGCATCACATGAATGTGACGAAGAAGAAATCCATTCAGAATAATTGCCCCAATAGATTTATTAAAAGTGCCAAGACTTTCAAGCAGTGAAGAAAATTCAGAGACCTGCGCGCTTACATGGCTGTCTCTGAAACGAAAATTCGCTTTCAGCGAGTTGATCTGCTCACTTTGAAAGTTCTCTTTTTCAATGGCGCCAATCATCAGACTGTATTGCCTCAGGCTGCCCTGTACATTTCCTGACTCAGCCAGTTCACGTTTGATCCTTACATACTGCGTCATTATAATTGTAAGGTTCGTTATAAAAAGCGCGGCGGTACTCAGCAGAAAATAACGGTGTACATCAAAAAAGTAAAGGAGCAAAGAGCTGAGTGTAATTGCCGGCATCACAAAAGACAATGCGGTTAACAGCCGCGCAGGCGCTGTTGGTTTTGCCCCCGACCAGGTAATAAGGCTGTCGTAAGACTGTTTGTTGTCGCCCGATAAAGTTGCCTGTGCCAGCAGGTCTTGTCTCCAGTCACCCATTTGTGCAAGCTCGTATAACGCTTTCTGATTGGCCAGGATCATGTCTGGCTTTAATAAGGTGAGCAGGTACTGAGCAAGTTTTTTTCTTCCCGCGTAAGTGCCGGTTCTGTTAATGTGCTGATACAAAGAATCTTTCCCGAAGATATCAAGGTCGGCAGCGTAAGGATGTGCGGGCTGGAGGAACACCAGTCCCTCGTAAAAAGGCAGTTCTCTCTTTTCAAGATACTGAATCTCTTCGTTGTTGATCTTTTTTAGTGTGAGCGCGAGTTTTATTTTCCGCAATGTTGCCGAGTGATATAACATCAATGCAATAAAGGAGGCCAGAGAAAAAACCATAACAGCTACAGCAACTGCAAAATTGTTCTGCAGGTAAAACAGACTGATGATAAAAACTATCGCGGTAAAAAGGCGCAGCAAACTCAGGCGGTCAGAGGTTTTCTCAAGTTTAAGATGCTCTTCTGTAAATTGAGCTAGTCTGCTCCGGTAATACTGCAGTACCTGTGAGTCAGTCGCTTTATTGGCTTTGACAGTATTTTGCGAGGGATCGAGCGTTTCTGAATACGACATATTATTACTGCTGCTGGTTTTTTACCACAAGTTCTTTGTAACCGGTCGCAGCATCGGGTTCACGGGTAAAGATCAGCGAGTCGAGTTCGGCAATTACCAGCTCTGCGGTGGTGAACACAGTGCTGGGTTCAGCCAGGTGACCTGCTTTAAGATTGCCATTTTTATCTGCCAGCGCAATATGTATATGCGAACCGGCAATGGAAAGTGTTGCTTCCATTGCAACTATCTCGAACTTTTCCTCCATTAATATCGGCTCCGACGCATTAGCCAGGCGCAGACTTGCTTTTGACAGACTTCCCACGCAGGCCAGTACCACTGCGGCACTGATATGCTTCTCTGCGATAAATTTATTGATGCCGGCTTTCAGATCATCACCGGGCAAGAGGCGGAAGGCGTGTGTTTTCATCTAAAGGTCGGGCTGCGGCGTAATTCGTAAATAGGTTCTAATTTCTTTAAAACCTTTCGGGAATTTTTCGGGGATCTCGGAAGTTTTAATTGTGGGCAGGATCACTACATCCTCGCCCGGTTTCCAGTCGGCAGGAGTGGCTACACCATAAGCCTCCGTTAACTGTAAAGAATCGATCACACGTAATACTTCCTGGAAGTTGCGTCCTGTTGAAGCAGGATAGGTGATGATAAGTTTCACTTTTTTGTCAGGACCAATAACCAGCAAGGACCTGACGGTAGATCTTTCTGATGCGTGTGGGTGAACAAAATCAAACTTTCTGGAGATCGCGAGATCGGGATCTGCAATAATGGGAAAGTCAACTACAGTATTTTGTGTTTCGTTTATATCGGTGATCCACCCCTTGTGCGCCTCCAGGCTATCAGCGCTTAACGCGATAATTTTCACACCGCGCTTTTCAAATTCTGGTTTAAGTTTGGCCACCATGCCCAGTTCGGTTGTACACACAGGTGTATAATCTGCAGGATGCGAAAAAAGAATTGCCCATTTACCTCCCAGATACTGATGAAAATGGATGGTTCCCAAACTGGTTTCGGCAATAAAGTCAGGTACGGTATCTCCCAGTTTTACAGACATGTTAGTTTTTATTCAAAGATAGATGTTTGCGGGGACATTGTGGTGGCACTTCCCCACAACCTGCTGGTGGGAAGCAGACCCCAGGACTTTTATATATTTAACAACCCCGACATCTGTCGGGGGAATCAGTAGGAACAATAGAAAAAAACATAGAAGAGACCTCCTGGCCCTTCACGCGGTTTGAGGCTCACTGCGCCTTCTCCTTCTCATTATTTTCTATTTCCCCCTCCCCATTATTTACCCCCCAATGTTATCTTTGCCACATGTCAGGCACTCACCGATCAGGTTTTGTAAACATTATAGGCTGTCCGAATGTGGGCAAATCAACCCTCATGAACGCCCTGGTAGGGGAAAAACTCAGCATCATCACAAGTAAAGCCCAAACAACCCGTCACCGGATAATGGGAATAGTTAGCGGTGAGAATTACCAGATAGTTTTTAGTGACACGCCGGGAATCATTAAACCTCTGTATAAGCTTCAGGAAAAAATGATGCATTTTGTGATCAACGCCTTTACCGATGCTGATCTGTTTTTGCTCATCACTGACATTTATGAAGATATACAGCTTGAGGAATCCTACCTCGAAAAATTACGCAGAAGCGAAACGCCCATATTGCTGCTTGTAAATAAAATAGACATCGCCACCCAGGCGCAGCTTGAAGAGAAAGTGCAGAAGTGGAAGGAGCGGCTGCCTCAGGCGGAGATCCTGCCCATTTCGGCGCTGGAAAAATTTAATCTCGACAAGGTAATGAATCGAATCATCGAATTGTTGCCTCCGGGAGATGCATTTTATGACAAGTCGGAATTCACCGACAAGCCAGAACGATTTTTTGTGAGCGAGATAGTGCGGGAGAAAATCTTGCTGAACTACAAAAAGGAAATACCTTATAGCGTTGAGATCATTGTAAATTCCTTTAAAGAAGAGGAAAAGATCATCCGCACCCAGGTTGATATCCTGGTGGAGCGCGATAGTCAGAAGGGCATTATTATTGGTGATAAAGGGAAGTCATTAAAAAAGGTTGGCATGCAGGCTCGTAAGGACCTGGAAGCTTTTTTCGGCAAACAAATTCACATTGAGTTGTTTGTGAAAGTTGATAAGGACTGGCGGAATAATGATACGAGGTTGAGGCACTTCGGGTATTGAGGGCGGTATAATTAACAACCCCGATACATATCGGGGGATCATAGAAAGCATAGAATACACATAGGTTTTTGTGTAGGACTATTGAACAGTTGGCAGTTTCTTTTGTTTGAACCTCTGTGTGTTTCTCTGTGCGCCGCTCTCCTATGTGTTTCTCTGTGTTAGAATTTAGTATTTCACTGAGCGAACCCCACCTCTGCAAGAGTAAAAAGAAAAATCTTAAAAAAGTACGGTAAACAATTATTTAAAACCTTCCTCTGACTGAGGGAAAGAATTTGTAAAAGTGGACCGGGAGATTATCTTTACCCCAACGCCTATGAAAAAAAACCTTGCGATCTTTGTCCTGTTCCTGTTCCAGCAATTTGTAAATGCGCAGCTTAGCAACCAGGGTTTTGAATTAACAGCGCCGGGTTCTTACACAACCGCCAATGCGGTGAGCGGGTGGACTGTTGAAAGCCGCAAGGCCACCAGTACCTGTTCTTACACAAACTGGGCGCCCGGCAGTCCGGAGTTTTCTATAGTTGCTACGCCGCTTTTTTCATGGCCAATTACCGGTTCCCCTATAACTTTTGTTCCGCCTTCTCCCCTGGGAGGGAATAACGTAGCCCAACTGAACAATGCGAGTGCTGACACTATCATGACTCGCCTCAAACAAACTGTTGTAGTTACAAGTACAAACTCCCTTTTTGTTTACACATACGCAGGTGTATGGCAAAATGGGGCAGCAAATCACGGTTGCTGTCAAATGCCTGGTTTTAAAGTAAACTTTTATGATTGTAACGGTAGCGTGCTCACTTGTAATTCTTATAGTTTATTTCCAGGTAATGGATGTCAGAGCGCAGGTGCAACATATTCATATAGTTCAAATGGTCCCTGGTCAAACTGGCAAACTAAATACGTTGATCTTACCCCTTTTTTGGGTTCGTGTATCACGATTGAGTTTATTACAACTGACTGCTCTCTGGGATGCCACTGGGGAACCACCTTGTTCGATTACTGGACAGGTCCTCATAATCTCTATCCAGGATCAAGTGATTATTTCCCCCATCCCACCGGTCCGATTGTTTTCTGTCCTTCAAATAGTGCTATTATTTTGGGTCCTGTCGGATATTACTTGTACCAGTGGATATCACCTAACGGTCCAGTGGCAGCCCCACAAGGCACACTTCCTACGCTATATATTACCAATCCTTCTCCCGGTTCAGTTTACACATTAAATGTAAGCAGCTACTATAACTGCACCTACAATATCACCTACACTTTAAATTATACAGCGGCAGCAATTAAAAACATTGGTTCAAGCCCCAGCTGTTCGCAGGGAGCCGCAGGTTCAGCCACAGTAGTCGCTGCAGGAAGCAGCGTTGGATATAACTACTCCTGGATTGATAATCTGAACAATGTGGTCAGCACCCAGTCAGTAGCTTCTGGTTTATCTCCTGGCGTATACAGTGTCACTGTGGGGACACCATCAAATAATTGTGGAACAGCCACGGCAACTATTGCAGTGGGCATACAAACACCTACGCTTAAGTATAATGTGCACTCCCACTGTGGAATTGCATATATTCCAACACCTTCAGGAGCAAATAATATAAAGTGGTTTGGCGCTGGCGGCACCCCCATCACAGGTACGGCAGGAACAGCGCCAACGCTAACGGTTTCTAATCCATGCAATGGCTGTACTTATATTTCTGCTTATGATCTTCCGTCTGGATGTCGGGATTCAGTAATGCATATCCTGAACCATGTTATTCCGGGCAGCGTAAATGTGCCTACTGCCGGCATAAGACCAAATTGTACTTCGGTAAGTAACGGATCGGCGGCAATCACTATAGCTGCCACAGCTCAGACAACAGCTGGGCTAAATATGTTTTATATCAGCAGCACTGGTACCACCAGCCCTTTTACAGCATCAACAGGCCCCACCTCCTCAACCGTCTTTCCAATCAGCAATCTTCCCGCGGGAAACTATTCTGTCAACGCATTTGACGGATTATGCGCCTACACAACGACGTTCGCCATCAATCCCGTAAGCTTTTCCTTTAGCGTAAATATTACCAAAGATACCGTCTGTGTCGGATCTTCTGGAAGCGCCATTGTTACTTTCAGTAATCCACCCGGACTTTGGCAATATTCTTATTCATGGTCACCTACCACATGGCTCTTTAGCAGTAGCCAGCAAATAAATGCAACATTTTTCCCTACCAATATTCCACAGGGAAGTGCAATAAGCACAATCTACACCGTAATGGTCACTCCCAGCGTCGCGCCCTGTCCGCAGACAAAAACCATCGCCGTTACAGCTGCGAATCCCACTGTTTACAGTATTGCTGTGCCTCCGGGGCCTTTATGTGATATCTCTTCATCGCAGGTTTTAACCGTACAGCCGACTGGAGGAAGTTTTTTAAACTCAACACTCTCGCCTGGACTGGTAGATAACGCAGGAATAATAAGTCCTTCCAACGCTATTGCCGGAATCAATACTTTTACTTACGAAGTAAATATCGGTCCATGTCGCGCTTCTAAAAGCAGCACAGTTCTGGTATCGCATTTTGTTCCGGCTCAACTTACTTCTAATGCACTCCAACGTTGTATTGACAGTCCTCCATTTGATCTGCAATCAATTCAGTCAAATTCTAATGCCGGTGCATGGAGCGGGCCCGGCGTTCAAAATAATTTATTTAGTATCAACACGCTGCAGCCGGGCGCTTATACGCTTACCTACAATACCTGGTCTCATCCCGATCCCGCTGCTTGTCCCGACACTACACTGCTTCCTGCAACAGTAGCATTACTACCGCCGGTTTCTGCCAGCTCAGGCTCGGTTTGTGCAGGAGAAAATTTTACGATCTCTTCCAGTGGTGCTTATTCATACAGTTACTCATCTGGTTCAGGTGTGGTTAAACCCTCTGCAAATACAAGTTACAGCATTTGGGGACTCAGTGTTGAAGGCTGCAAAAGTCCAAGTGCTGCTGTCATAAACGTAAGTGTTGTTCCTTCCCCTACGCTAAACATAACAAGCACCAATACACTCATCTGTGAAGGTGATACTGTGATACTCAGTGCCAGCGGCGCTTCAACATACTCCTGGAACAACGGCCCGGCATCGCCCGTATTTAGTGTTAATCCTGCCTTTACAACAATGTACATCCTTACCGGAACTCTCGGCGAATGTAAAGCCACCGCATATTATCTGCAGAATGTTTCTCCCTGCACATCTCTTTCTGAAAGAAAAGAGGAGGCACAAATTTTAGTTTTTCCTAATCCATTTAGTGAGGTGATCTATCTACAAACAAGTAATATTGACAAAAACTCCCTGCTGGAAATAACTGATAATTCAGGTCGTGTTCTGTTACAAATGCCGCTAAAGTCAGAACTGAACTCCATACAATTAGGTCAACTTCCGAAGGGGCTTTACCATTTGCGTGTAAGCAGTAAAGAAAGTGGTGTAAGGTCGATTAAGATGATAAAACAGTAAAACAGATTTGCATTCGTCTATGAAAAAGATCTTTATAATACTTATTGCGATCCTGTTTTCTAAAAGTGCAAATGCTCAACTCGTAAACGAGGGTTTTGAATTAACAGCGCCGGGTTCTTATACAACCGCCAATGCGGTGAGCGGGTGGACGGTTGAAAGCCGCAAAAACAACGGTACCTGTACCTATACGAACTGGACTGCAGGTAGTCCGGAGTTTTCGATTGTTGCGACACCACTCACCAACTGGCCAACTTCCACCTCTCCTATCAGTCTTATTCCTCATTCTCCACTAGGTGGAACTGTAGTTGCGCAATTAAACAATGCTACTCCTGACACTATAATGACGTGTATAAAACAGACATTTGTTGTTAATTCGTGGAACACGCTTTTGTATTTTGCTTTCGCCGGATATTGGGAGCGTGCTATAGGTCAGAACTGTTGCCAAGGCTCCGGCTTCAGAGTGAAGCTATATGACTGTAACGGCACAGTGATTGCCTGCCCAAGTCTAAGTTTAATTCCCGGGAGTGGTTGTCAGAGTGCCGGAGTGCAATATTCCCTAACAAGTCAGGGGCACATGTGGTCGAACTGGCAGGTTAGAACTTATGATCTCTCTCAATATGTGGGCAGCTGCGTTACCATTGAAATTAATTCAAATGATTGTGCGTATGGCACGAACTTTGGGACAGCACTTATCGATGTTAAGACTGGCGCGGTTATTAATTCCAATCCTTTACCATTGGATGGTTATACAGTAAATCCTGTAGGATCTTATCTGCCGGTATCTTTTTGCCCAGGTCTAAACTGGGCGCATATTTATGGCCCCCCTGGTTATCTTAGCTATCAATGGATAGCACCTGGAAATGTTACGGTATCTCCTCCGCAGGGTACAATGAGCATCTTACAAGTACTGAATCCCATTCCAGGATCGGTTTACACACTTACCGCCTATTCTCCTTATGGCTGTTTATATGCCAAAACCTACACCCTTGTCGCAAGCACATCAAGTATTGCTGCAACAGCAGTGCATGGAGCATGTTTAAACACAGCCACCGGTTCAGCAACGGTGATTGCAGTGGGCCACCCCGCAGGCTACACGTACACCTGGGTTAATTCCAGCAACAGTGTAGTAAGTACACAATCAGTCGCAACCGGACTGGCTCAGGGTCTTTATACTGTAACACTTGGCAATATCGGGATCTGCGGCAATGCCTGGGGCACACACACGGTGTTAATTCCCGCCAGAACCTTCTCTCCCGCTATGGTCTTACAACCCTACTGCGGCACCGAAGCGATTTTAAACACACCACCTGGTTCATCTGCTGTTCAATGGTACAATGGAACGACGCCGATTACCGGCACTGCAGGCACTGCTCCTTCCTACACTGTCTTTAATACCTGTAATGGTTGTTTCTTTTGGGCTGGTTATGACAATAGTGCGGGATGCAGAGATTCTGTTAAATACACACTGAACACTATTTCCCCGGGTAATCTGGCAGTGCCCAACTTGAGCATTAATCCAGGTTGTTTTTCTGCAAACGATGGTACTGCCGCTATAACAATGACTCCCGCTCTTTCTAATTACTCAGTATTAAGCAGTTATTTTGTTGCAGGTACAGGCACAAACAGTGCGTACACAGCTTCGCTGGGACCTACAAGTTCATCCATCTTTGCTTTAACAGGTCTTTCTGCCGGCACTTACTCAGTGAATACCTTCGACGGATTGTGTAAATACAACACCACTTTTACAATAAATCCCTACACTTTTTCTTACAGTCTAAGTGCAACAAATGCAACTGTTTGCGCAGGATCAAACACCCCGGTCTCTGTCAACTTCAGCAGCACCCCCGGTCCGGGCCAATATACTTATTCCTGGTCTCCAACAAGCTGGCTTTGGGGAGGTAATGGCACATTCTCAGCTACTATTATCAATCCCACTGCAATTCCCGCAGGAAGCGTATCAACCACCATATACACCATTGTGGTTACACCCACTATCGCCAATTGTCCGCTCAGCGCAACAATGGCAATTACTGCCGCTAATCCAACGGTACAAAGCATAGCTGTGCCGGGTCAGCTCTGTGATAATTTTCCATCACAAACTGTTTCCGTGTCACCAGTTGGAGGAACGTTTATCAACGCGGTACAAACCCCTAACCTGGTACACTCCACTACCGGGGCGTTTAGTCCCTCAAATGCAGTAACAGGCACCAACACTTTTACCTATGTTACAAACATTGGCGCTTGCCTTGCTTCAAAAAGTGCCAGCTTTAGCGTTTCGAAGTTTAATACTGCGCAACTTACCAACTCTCTGCAACCTTTATGTATCAATCAGGGGAGCCTTAATCTAACTGCTCTTGTTCAAAACAGTACCGGAATTTGGAGCGGGCCGGGAGTTCAGAGCAATACATTCAACATAGGAACTTTGTTATCAAATACATTTCTGTTAACCTATCACACTCAATCTGCGCCGACCCCCCTCCTTTGTCCTGACAGTTCATTTTTGCTGATCACGATAATTCCACTACCTACAATAACTGTGCCCTCTGGAACGGTTTGTTCTGCACAAAATTATACCATCGTCCCAACAGGAGCTTTCACATATAGTTACTCTTCAGGTTCAGCAGTGGTAAATCCAACCACAACCACCTCATACAGTGTTTGGGGAAAGAGTGAAGAGGGTTGCGAAAGCGAAGTTGCAGCCGCGCTAACAGTTACCGCAATTCCATTACCTTCTCTCGAGGTTAGCAGCAGTAGTTCACTTATTTGTGCTGGAGAAACCGCCATCCTTACTGCCAACGGAGCATCTACTTACAGCTGGAGCCATGGACCCGACACATTTTCTGCTGCTGTTAACCCTACCACCTCTACAATATATTTTGTTACCGGCACCCTCAGCGTTTGCAGCGCCACCGCATATTTTCTGCAAGAAGTGTCACCCTGTGCCTTTCTTTCTGATCAAACAGATAAATCCCGGTTTTTAGTTTTTCCAAATCCTTTTAGCGATGTAATCTATCTGCAAACAAATGGTACTTCTCAAAACTCCTCCCTAGAATTAACTGATAATTCAGGTCGTGTTCTGGTACAAATGCCGCTGAAATCAGAATTAAACACCATACACCTGGGTCAGCTGCCAAAAGGTCTTTACCATTTGCGGGTAAAAAATAAAGACAATGGAGTAAGAACGATGAGGATGATAAAACAGTAATACAGATTTGCATTCGTCTATGAAAAAGATCTTTATAATACTTATTGCGATCCTGTTTTCTAAAAGTGCAAATGCTCAACTCGTAAACCAGGGTTTTGAATTAACAGCGCCGGGCTCTTATACAACCGCCAATGCGGTGAGCGGGTGGACGGTTGAAAGCCGCAAGGCCAACGGTACCTGTTCTTATACAAACTGGGCGCCCGGCAGTCCGGAGTTTTATATAGTTGCAACGCCGCTCACCAACTGGCCAAATTCCAGTTCTCCTATTAGCCTTATTCCTCACTCTCCATTAGGTGGAACAGTAGTTGCGCAATTAAACAATGCTACCCCCGACACGATAATGACGCGCCTAAAACAAACCTTTGTTGTTAATTCGTGGCAGTCGACTTTGTATTTTGCCTACGCGGGATATTGGGAAAACGCTTCTGGTCACGGTTGTTGTGACCGCCCGGGTCCCAATATGAGATTGTATGATTGCAGCGGTGCAGTTTTAGCCTGCCAGAGTCTGAGCTTACTGCCAGGACCGGGCTGCCAAAGCGCGGGTGTCGACTACACTACGACAAGTCTGGGGCACTCCTGGTCAAACTGGCAGGTCAAAGCAGTTGATCTCTCGCAATATACTGGAACTTGTGTCACTGTGGAATTTATGTCAACAGATTGCTCGCATGGCACGCATCTGGGCACAACTCTTCTAGATGTTAAAACCTATGGTCAGTATTTAGACTTTCTACCCATAATCCCAATGTCTACTGTAACATCTGTAAACACCGGAATTGGATTTTGCCCCAACTCAAATTCTGTAATGCTTGTGGCCCCGGCGGGATATGCATCCTATCAGTGGATCGCGCCTTCCACTGGCAATGTACCTCTACCACAGGGTACAATGAACATTCTTGCAATTACTAATCCCGTTCCCGCAAGTGTATATTCTCTGAACCTTTTTAATTCAAACGGGTGCATGTATACTAAAACATATACCCTGTCACATACGCAAACAAGCATAGCTGCAATAGGATCGCAGCCCTCATGCCCAAACGGTGCTAGTGGCAGTGCTTCAGTGGTCGCCATTGGCAGCGGATCGGGCTATGCATATTCATGGACAAATTCTCTAACTGCTGTAGTGGGCACGCAATCGGTTGCAACTGGATTATCACCTGGGAACTATACCGTTACTGTGAGCGGTCCCAGTGGAAGCAGCTGTGGAACAGCCACAGCCGCAGTGTCGGTGGGTTCGAAAGTTTTTCAAGTATTTAATGACTATAAGCCATTCTGTGGCACTCAGGCATTTCTTTCCGCTCCTTTGCCCGGCAACAACTATCAATGGTATAATAACGGAGTCCCGATAACCGGCAGTCTCAGTACTGCGTCTTCTTACACTGCAAACAACGCCTGTAATGGCTGCATCTACCAGGTAGTTTATGATGCCAGCACCGGTTGTCGCGACTCAGTTCAAATAACCACCGTTGCCACCTCGCCAGGCTCGCTTAGCGTTGTACCCGGAAGCATCAAAGCTATTTGTGTTTCAGCGAATAATGGATCGCTAACCTTGAATCTAAATGGTTCGGGTGCCAACAATACAGCATACCGAAGTTTCATCGTAAACAGCACAGGAACCACCGCACCATACACTGCCACCTCAGGGGTTATATATTCCAACAATTTTAATATTAGTGGCTTGTCTGAAGGAAGTTATTCTGTTCACGCATTTGATGAAAACTGCGCCTACACCACAACCTTCGCCATCAATCCTGTAAGTTTTTCATTTAGCGTGAATGTTGCCAGTGATACTGTGTGCGTTGGCTCTTCGGTTAGTGCCGGCATTAGCTTCAGCAGCCCACCGGCTCCCATGCAATACGCGTATTTATGGTCTCCCACCTCCTGGTTGTTTGGAAATGGTCAGGCAATCCAACTAATTACCCCCATCGGTGTTCCTCAACACAGTTCAAGTACTACAATCTACACCGTAATGGTCACTCCCAGCGTCGCGCCCTGTCCGCAGACAAAAACCATCGCCGTTACAGCTGCGAATCCCACTGTTTACAGTATTGCTGTGCCTCCGGGACCTTTATGTGATATCTCTTCATCGCAGGTTTTAACTGTGCAGCCGACTGGAGGAAATTTTTTAAACTCAACACTCTCGCCTGGACTGGTGGGTAACGCAGGAATAATAAGTCCATCAAATGCAATTGCCGGCATTAATAGTTTTACATACGAAGTAAAAATTGGTCCCTGCAGTGCTTCTAAAAGCAGCACACTATTAGTGTCGCACTTTGTTCCGGCTCAGCTTACATCTCCCATACTCAAACGATGTGTTGACAGTCCTCCATTTGATCTGCTTTCAATTCAGTCAAACTCTACTGCTGGTGCGTGGAGTGGACCCGGCGTTCAAAATAATTTATTTAGTACCAACACACTGCAGCCTGGTGCTTATACGCTTACCTACAATACCTGGTCACATCCAGATCCCGCAGCTTGTCCCGACACTACACTGCTTCCTGCTACAGTGGCAGTATTACCACCGGTTTCTGCCAGCTCAGGCTCAGTTTGTGCAGGAGAAAATTTTACGATCTCCTCCAGTGGTGCTTACTCATACAGTTACTCATCTGGTTCAGGTGTGGTTAAACCCTCTGCAAATACAAGTTACAGCGTGTGGGGACTAAGTATTGAAGGCTGCAAAAGTCCATCTGCTGCCGTGATAAACATAAGTGTTGTTCCTTCCCCTACTCTTAACATAACAAGCACCAATACACTTATCTGTGAAGGCGATACTGTGATACTCAGCGCCAGCGGAGCTTTAACCTACTCATGGAACAATGGTCCCGCATCGCCTGTCTATAGTGTTAGTCCGGCCTTTACAACAATGTACATCGTTACCGGAACTCTCGGCGAATGTAAAGCCACCGCGTATTATCTGCAGAATGTTTCCCCCTGCACTTTTCTTTCTGATCAAAAAGATGAATCACAAGTTTTAATTTTTCCGAATCCATTTAGTGAGGTGATCTATCTGCAAACAAATGGTATTGATAAAAACTCCTTGCTGGAAATAACTGACAATTTAGGTCGTGTTTTGGTACTTATGCCGCTGGAGCTTGAAACAAACACCATACAATTAGGTCAGCTTCCGAAAGGACTTTACCATTTGCGGGTAAGCAGTAAAGACAATGGTGTAAGAACGATGAGGATGATAAAACAGTAAATTTTACAACAATCTGGTCTTTGTGCAGGAAGCGTCCTTAAAGGCATCAAAGCCTATCCTCAAAAAATATTTCTGCCGGATTTTATCCTTGTAAAAATTTTATTTACAGAGAAAATTCCGGCGCTCACCGAAAAACCAGGGAATCTGCCCGTTCCTGCTGTAATTTTAAGATCAGAAAGCAAAACATTAAGACTCAGGACCCTGGTGGTTCTTCTTAATAACAGCACCCCGGGTGAGAGGAACTGCCCGGGGTTTCTTTTTTTCTTCAATAAACACTAATGTCCTCAATTGTGAGAGTCCACTGATGTTCTAAGGTTTCATCACGCACCCTCAGGGTCAAGCCTGCATATGTCGACTTTGCGGGCTTAGCGTCTTTGCGAGCTCGTTAGCGAGTCATCGCTCTATGCGCGCCACCTCTTCGCCCCAGGTAAATCAACAATCCACAATAAAAATTAAAAGGAAACAAGCGTTTTTTCATAAGCAAGACAGTCTGTACCTTTGTAGTATGCATAGCTCCCAGGCCGAACTCAACAAAAACAGACTACAAAAAATTGCGCTGGAATTATGTCCACGTTGCGGAAAAACAAAGGTATTTGAGCACAGGTCTCACCTTTTTCAGATGCCTGAGATGCATAAAAAATGTAGTAACTGCGGTTATCATTTCGAAAGAGAACCAGGTTATTTTTTAGGCGCAATGTACATTAGTTACGGTCTTTCGGTCTTTCTCGGTCTTCTTACCTTTCTTACCTGCTATTTTTTCTTTCCAGATTTACCCACCATCTGGATCCCCATCTTTATTCTTGTGGTAATAAGTTTATGCGCGGTAAAGTGCTGGAAATTATCGCGTATAATTTATATGCACATTTTTCCCTGGTGAGAATTTTTTATTAGCTGATAGAAAGCTCTTCGGAGGGCGAATCAATAAACCTCTATGTTCCTTCTATGATCCTTATGATCCTAATGTTGTTAAATATGTATCAACAACTATAAAGAGACGAGGATCAGAACATAGGAACCGCCCCTTTTTTTAATACCTTTCAGGTATTCTAATATTTCTTTCCCCCAAAATGAACTTTCTTTCTCTACGCGTGTACTGATCTAAAACAGGCAATCCGATCTCCCTGGCATGGCTGAAAATAAAGAAGCCTTTTCAATATATACCGACGAAGAGCTTATGGCTCTGATAAACCAGGGCAAGGTGGCGGCATTTGATGAACTTTACCGCCGCTACAGTCAACGCCTTATGGTTTATTTTGTGAGGATGCTGAATTCCAATGTGGCTCTGGCCGAGGACGCATTGCAGGATCTTTTTTTGAAGCTGGTTGAAAAACCCGCGCTGTTCGACCCTACCCGTTCATTCAAAACCTGGATCTTCTCTGTAGCACATAATACCTGCAAAAACTTTTACCGACACCAGAACGTGGTTAAAGAAAGCAGCGAGTACCTGAAACCCGATGAGCCGGCACATCAGGAGAACTTTTACCAGCTGGCAGCCCGGGTTGATGCGGCCCTTTTCAAACAACTTTTATTTGACGTACTAAATACCCTTCCGCCTCTAAAAAAAGAATGTTTCCTGCTCCGCTACCAGGAAGACCATTCAATAGCTGAGATAGCGGAAATACAAAATTGTGCTGAAGGAAGTGTAAAATCAAGGTTACACTACACCCTTAAACTGCTCGAAGAAAAATTAACCATGTTTAATCCCGTAAAATAAAAACCCATGCAGCAACAGCCATCACTCCACAATTTGCTGAGGCAGGCATGCGAGCCTGAGTCAGCCGGTTACCAGGCCCCACCCCTCACAAAGATAAAAGCACGCGGGCGCGTACATCCCATGCACTCAGGCACCGGAGATCTGATAGGCGCACTGGCCCGCTTTCTTAACCTGCGGGTTAAACTCTATCATGCTGTAATCGTTTTTGTAGTGGTGTGGCTGGCCATTTTTCTTTATTCCTCGGAAGAGGAAACTCCCGTTACCCGTGATGTCCGTGAATATCCGGCAAGCAACCTCGCTGCCGCCCAAAACCATACGGCACCAGCCTGTATTAAAACTTATCTCATAAAAAAGTAAACATGGATAATCTAAACCCACAGGAAAAAAGCAACACCGCATTCAGCATTTTTCCATTCTTTAATACAAGACAGCCAGGATTTATCATCGTTCTGCTGGCAATTATTTTCTATGCCCCATCTCTTAATAATGAGTATGCACTCGACGATGGCATAATTATCCACCAGAACAACTACGTTTTAAAAGGAGCAGGCGGTATCCGCGAAATTCTCACGCACGATGCCTACGACGCTTTCTACAAACGAATGAATGCAAAAGATCAGCTTCAGGGAGGCAGATACCGTCCATTGCCCGTAATTACCTATGCGCTTGAACAGCAGATCATAGCCCCCTACCGCAGCGGATATTACATGATGGCAGAAGACCTCAATAAAAACGGGTTTTTAGATCATGAGGAAGTGACCTATACCAATTTTGCGGGACAGGTACGCCGTGGATACGAATACAACAGCTATGTTGATCTTAATGGTGATGATACCGCGCAGGTGAAGGAATGTTATTACTGCTGGGACCTGAATAAAAATTTCCAAAATGATCGCGCGGAAGATCTGAATGCAGATGGCATATTTAATGAGGTTGACTGTCAGGTGAACGGCGCCAGGTTAAGGCATTTTAATAATATCGTCTTTTTCGCAATCTGCTGTCTGCTGGTATTCAGGCTGTTTTCACGGCATTTTTTTCCACACCGCCAGGATCTGGCTTTTCTTGCAGCGCTGATCTTTACTGTTCATCCAGTGTTGAGTGAAGCAGTTGCAAACATAAAAGGCCGCGAGGATATCTTTTCCATGATCTTTATTGCGCTCACATTTATGGGCGCCTTCCGGTACATTGAAAAAAAGCAGCTCCGGCATCTTGTTCTTGCCGCTATCGCAATGTTTGCAGCTCTTATGTCGAAGGAATATGCCCTTGCCTTATACCTGCTGCTGCCTTTATCTCTTTTTGTTCTGAAAAACGAAAGACTGGCAACGCTGCAGGCCACAGGCATTCAAAGTGCGGTCTTTCTCCTCAGCAGCTTATTTCTGATATTTTGCGACCTGCAGGCATTTTATTTCGGACTGGCACCCTGGTTGTTTTTTCTGATCGCAGCGGTGCTGTATACCGTAATCACCATAGCTCTTCTATTGCCGGCATTACGGAAACGTTCATCCCCGGCACTACTGCCAATGCTCTTTTTAGCGGGAATAATTTATCTGAGTCTGCGCCTGAATGCAGTGAATATGGCGCCCGGGGTGCCTGACACTGAGATACTCAACAATCCTTATCTGCTGGCAACGGGTTCACAGGCTTTTGCCACAAAGATCTACACCCTGCTTCTTTACCTGCGGATCTATTTTTTCCCCCATCCCCTGCTCTCCGATTATTCTTACGCTACAATTACGTATCGTGACGCCCTAGACTGGGAGGTTATTGTTTCTCTGCTATTGAATAGTATTTTGCTAATGGCCGGAATCATTCTCTGCATTCGCAGGCATATTGCGGGCCTGGCATTGGTAACCTGGTTTGTTTTTATACTCAGTACTTCCAATCTATTCTTTTATACAGGCACCATGATGCTTGAGACCCATCTGCTGCACCCATCTCTTGGCATGTCGGTTGTTGTAGCCTGGCTGATCCTCCGTATTATTAAAATACCCTTTTTACGACAGCCGGCACTTGCAAGAACCGGTCTTATTTTTTTTCTTCTGTTGGTTACCGTTGTTTTTGCTATAAAGGCCCGCAACCGCAGCAGGGACTGGAAAAATGACGTGACACTTTTTTTACGTGATGTAAAGTACGCTCCAAACTCGGTGCTTGTGCTGGGCAATGCCGGTGCACGATGGATAGACCTTGCGGATACCCGCGAGATCACAGGAAAAATAATTCCAGGTTCAGACAGCACTCTGTTTAATGATTACAATGGTCAGCTGGTGATCAGCGACGAGGAGGTGAAAAGCGGTGGTTATAAAGATAAAAGAGAGGCGGCCCTGCAAAAAGGAATAGCGTACCTTGAACATGCAGTTGAACTTCATCCCCGTTATGTGAATGGTTTTCTGAATCTGGGTCTGGCACACTACAAACTCGGCGACCATAAAAAAGCCATTCTTAACTGGAAATTCGCTGAAGCGCTGTATCCCGACAATCCATATTTAAGGAATTACTATTATGTCTTCAGTCAGCAACTGCGTGAAAGTGCCGTCACCGCACTTAACAAAGAGAACTACCATGCTGCCGAAAGTGTCTTTAAAAAGCTTCTCACCATAAATCCAAAAAATGCCGAAGACGCTTACCAGCTGGGAGCTGTGTACTTCAACATGGGCTGTTTTAACCTCGCCAGAAAGTACTGGAACCTGGCAGGCCAGGTGGCACCGGAAGAGGAAAAGTACAAAAAGGGCTTACAGCTTCTTCCCGAAAAAGGAAAAAAAGGATGTTAGGGGTGCCGGCCCTTCTGTGCCCGCATGTCCCAACTGGTGTGACTTAAAATTCTTTTTTCTCTTGCCGAAGGATTGTAACAGTACTTCAGCACGTTTAGAGGCACTCTCTGCCTTACTGAATTTCCTACCTTAGTGTAATGAAAAAAAAACCTGCCATCACCTTGTTTTTGCTGCTGCTTCTGGTCGGCTGCGTAACTATCCCCGAGGGCGCAACCGCGGTGCAGTCTTTTGACGCTAAAAAATACCTGGGAAAATGGTACGAGATAGCCAGGTTCGATTTTCGTTTCGAACGCAACCTTAACAATGTAACTGCAAATTATTCGCAGAATCCCGACGGCAGCATCAAAGTGGTGAACAGGGGCTACAATTATGTAGAGAAAAAATGGGAGGAAGTTGAGGGGAAAGCAAAGTTTGTGGAATCACCCGATATTGCCCGCCTCAAAGTGTCGTTTTTTGGTCCGTTTTACTCAGCGTACAATGTCATTGCCCTGGATGAACAGTACCGGTACGCTTTAGTGGCCGGGAAAGACCTGGATTACCTCTGGTTTTTGTCGCGCGAAACCACTATGCCCGATGAGGTGAAAAAAGACTACCTGAACAGGGCTGCCGCCGTTGGTTATGACACTACCCGACTGATCTGGGTGGAACATAGTGTTCCGGAATTTTCCGAAAATGGTAACTAAGTTTTAACATCGCTTAATTAATCATTAACGATCCTATCCTGATGCTTTTTTTTCTGATCTGGTAATGTGGCCGTCCGCAGATCCCCAGGATTTGTGTGAGTTTTTTCTCCCGGGGCAATTTCAGGTTGGATCCAGGCAGATAGAAAACTTGCAATGCACGTACAGTTTTTGTATATTTACACGTACAAAACAGCTATGGATACAAAATTGACACTTAAGCTTGACAAAACCATAATCGAAAAAGCAAAAAAATATGCCAAAGAAAAAAAAACCAGTCTTTCAGATCTGGTCGAAAATTATTTACAGAAACTGATTAACGACAAAAAAAGCACCAGGAAAATTACGCCACTGGTAAAAAGTCTTTCAGGGGTTATAAGTCTCCCCGAAAACTACGATGATAAAGGAAATTACACCGATTACTTAACCAATAAATACCGCTGAGTGAAAAAGGTATTTGTTGATTCCGATATAGTGCTTGATCTGTTGACAGCCAGGGAGCCACACTACGAATTCGCGGCAGAATTATTTTCCCTTGCCGACGACGAATCCGTCAGTCTTTGTGTTTCGTCATTGACATTTGCAAACGTCAATTACATCCTGGCCAAACAACTTTCCGCCAGAAAAGCAAAACAGCTGCTCTTAAAATTTAAGACGCTTGTCGGTGTACTGTCGGTGAATGACAAAATTATTGACCTGGCTTTAGCTTCTGATTTCAATGACTTTGAGGATGCGCTTCAATACAATACGGCGATTGAAAATGGCATAAGTACCCTGCTGACGCGAAACCTCAAAGACTTCAGGAAAGCGGATATCACGATTCTTACACCGCAGCAATATCTGAAAACACTCAACTAATTTTCAAGATGGACGAAGTAGAAAAATACATCGCCGCTTTTGACAGAAAAACCCAAAGCATCCTGAAAAAACTCAGGCAACTCATAAAAAAGGCCGCGCCGGAAGCCGAAGAAAAATTGGCTTATGGTATTCCAGCTTACAAAACAGAGGGGAGGCCGTTGGTATATTTTGCCGCATACAAAAATCATATTGGTTTTTACGCCACTCCCACGGGGCACAAACAATTTGAAAAACCACTCTCAAAATACAAACAGGGAAAAGGTTCGGTGCAGTTTCCCCTCGATGAACCCATGCCTTACGAGCTCATTGAAAAGATCGTGAGGTTTCGGGTGAAGGAAAATAAAAACAAATGAAAGGTCAATTAAGATTTTGCGATAAAGGACACAGGTATTACAAAAGCAGCGATTGTCCCGCATGTCCGCAATGCGAACGCGAAAAGAAACCGGCATCAGCATTTCTCTCTCTTCTGAGTGCTCCCGCCCGGCGGGCGCTTGAGAACGCCGGAATAACTTCAATAAAAAAGCTCGCCAGCTATTCTGAAAAGGATTTGCTTGCTCTGCATGGTTTCGGAAAGGCGAGTATTCCGGTACTGCGCGAAGTGCTTCAGAAAGAAGGACTGGATTTTAAAAAATAACAAGCAGATCGCTATGATCGAAACTCCCAGTATTTTAACCGCAAAGGCAAAGAATACGCAGCGGCGCAATCGCCGCACTGGCCCTGCCCTCCCCCATGCAAAAAATAGCCTTTGATCAGCCCAACATCGCGGTGATGTTTTTTCCCTTTAACCTGCTGCCGGCGGTGGTGGTGCCGCTGGTAGTGTTGGCGCACCTTGTGGCTATCAGGCGGCTGACAAAAATGCAATCAGAATAATGCTTAGCCAGATTTCTGTCCCAATTAAAACCCTATTTTTGAATAGTACCCTTCCTGACCAATTGTAAGCAATTACAAATGATGGGGATAGTTTATGATTGGGTGGGTTGGCGGGTAGCGAGTAGTTACCACCAATTGCTCCGGACGCCCAAACGGGGTGCAACTTCCTGACCAATTGACATTTTCGGACAAAATTATTAACTTTGATTAGTATGCCGACCGTATTATACATTTTCGGCTGGCGACTTTTCTTTTACTCGAATGAGGGGACAGAGCCAGTTCATATTCACGCTGAAAAAGGTGACATGGAGTGTAAGTTCTGGCTACTGGTTGACGAAGTTGAGATCAAGGAGGCATTTGCTTTCAACATGACTCCCGCGTCGACAAGAGAAATAAAGAAAATAATATATCAGCACTTCGACCATATCGTTGATAGCTGGAGCAAATACTTTAAGAAATCATGATCGCAACTCATAACATAACCGACGTCTCGTTCGGACAGAACAGCATTTCCTTGATAATCGACGGTAAGACAATTGAATTGCCTCTTGACAAAGTTTCAAAAAAGCTTAAGGACGCGTCTGACTTGCAACGGAAATTATATAAGGTATCACCTTCAGGTTACGGTATCCATTGGCCTCTTATTGACGAGGACCTTTCCGTGGACGCCATCCTAAAGTTACACGGACAGAAGTAGTCGCAACTGGTGGTAACAGCAGCACAGCCGCCAGGCAGACAGAGACAGCATCACGAATGCACGCGCTGTTTATTAAATAGGTGCCGCTCGCTTCGGTAGACTCAGCGCGAGCCGCGGCGGCTTGACTTTTTGGCGCGCGTGCGTCTCCTCCTTTAACGGTGGACGATTTTCCGTACTTTAGCATTCCATCAGGTTTTTAGAATGTGTCCGGCGGCTGTGCACAAAATGTTACCTGCCATTATGCAACTACAAGAAATTCATATTGCTTTAGTGACTTTTGCTTTTACTCTCTGTTCTTGCGCAACAATGTTCAATTCAAAAAAGACTGACGTACGTATTATCACCAGCCAACCAAGCTATCTGGCAACTGAAGCGGACACGATGAAATGGTTAGCGACTGAAGATTTCTTAACGTAGCCAGAAGTAAGAAACCGCTCGTAATTACAGTATTTAATGACACCCTATCGAAGAAAATAGCAATAGAGCAAAAAATTCATTTGCCTATTGGTAAAAGCGAGGTCTTACTCGCGGAAATACAATGACAGCCCTTTCTAAAACTCGCCGTTAACACCCTGCAGAGCACGATAGTAAAGAAAAAATTTTTGCATTCGCTATGCGAGGTGTGGTTAGGCTGGACGATAACCCGTATCTTTAACATTCGGCCAGCAGTTTAAATGCGGCCGACGCAAAACCGGAGGCCGATATGCTGCATGCTCGCACGGCCGCCGGACTTATATCCTATTCCAACAAAGAAATAAGTGCACCCAGATTAATAAATTGCCAGTTGAATTATAAAACACAAATTAAATCAATCAGAAGCCTGTTGTTTCTGCTTTTTGCAATTGCCGCGCAAAACGCCGTGGCACAACCCCTGCATGCGGTAAAAGACAACATTGCCTGTCTTTGGGGATTAAAAAACGATTCGGGCAAATGGGTGATCCCTCCCAAATATACCCAAATGGAAAATAGATATGGTGGAGTATTCATAGCAGCATATAACGAAAAATGGGGTGTGCTAAGCGCAGAAGGGAAGATAACAGTTCCCTTTGAGTACGATAACCTGAAGCCCAACTCCTATCTGAATGGACCACAGGACAGTGGCTTCTATAAGATCTATGCTGTTAAAAATGGCAAGTCTGGTGTAGTTGACATAAAGGGAAATGTAAAAATCCCATTTTTGTACGATGAGCTCTGGAAAGTACCTTACACCGACCTTTTTCACATTAAACTAAACAAAAAACTCGGGCTCCGTGATTATGAAAAAGAACTGTTACCCTGCAAATTTACCACGCTCGGCAATACTGAATATTATAATCTTTATGTGGCTGGCACCAGCGACACCGCCTCTCACCCTTACGAACCTTTCTCGGGAAAGAATGTAGGTATCATTAATTTAAAAGGTGATACAATTATTCCATTTCGTTTTAAAGCTTTCAGGATTCCGCAACGCTACTATCCAAGGATTACTACACCTTATAAATACTCTACGCCGCCATTAGGGCCGCTTATTGTCGCCATATCAAACGAGGGAATGGGCCTGTATACCACTGAAGGTAAATGTTTACTTGAACCCCGCTACAATATATCGGTCCCTCCTGTTAATTTCGATGCGGATATCACCTACCGGAGTTATGACTATAGAGATGACAAGAATATTTACTCAAATGAGCCTTTAATGTTTACGGAAAATGGCAAAATCGGCATTGTTTTTCCGGGTAAAGGACTAATCCAACCCGCCGTTTATGAATCCCTTATTCTGCAGGTGGCTCCCGGTAAAAGACCTCCCGTTTTTCATGTTTCTAAAAATGGGAAACAAGGTTTACTGAATGG
>JAEZDS010000266.1 GCA_023433205.1 Bacteroidota bacterium | reverse complement strand
GTGTATGGCTGTGCTGTCATGCGAGGATAAACCCGAACCCGCAAGGCCTGTAAAGGAGCGCATTTTTCCTGGTTACCATGTTTTGCTTGATGAGATCGTTCGGACCCAAAGCGGAATTTTCAGGGGATTTAGCCTTAATAACTGCAGCGCCGATGTTTTGAGTACAGAACCTGCACAGCCTGCAGAAACCAGCGACGACCAGATCTTTTACGAATACAAGGCCGACAGTAGTACCAACTATTCAATAGTGTATAGTTTCGAAAACGATACACTTACCGAGATCAACGTTCAGATTAACAGTCCGGACCTTGAACTAAGTAATTATCTTTTCTGCGATCTGAAAGATTATTATGCCAATAAACTTCCTAATCCAACAGAAGATAAGGGATTTGTGGTTTACAACTGTTTTGAAGGCCAGCGTATGCCCTTTGTTGTTTCATTAAGTGATAATTCCACGCCGGGCATGGGGATTATTAATATGGTGATTTATAAGGATCGGTAATTGTTTAATACCTAACAACATAGGCACATGAGGAAATAGTTTAATCATAGTAAAATTATACACTAAAAGCTTATTCCCAATATAATCAACTCCGAAGGTGGTGACAAATACAGTAGGAGACTTCAAGGGAAACTACCAACTCAAATTAGAATCTTAAAAACAGATTGAATCGCCTCCAGGAAGTAATATAGTCACCCAGCACGCACATGGCGGAGACGTGGCTATCTTCTAACCGGACTTTTCAAGATACAGTTCCGCTTAATACTTCACAACCTTTTTGTGATACAACCTGCCATCACTTCTGCTGAGTTTCATTAAGTATAATCCACTGGGTAATGAGGAGGTGTCCAGTCGTTTTTTGTGGCCAGAGATGCTGGTTTGTAAAATTTCAGTTCCGTTTGTATCGAAAATTGTGACGGTTAATAATTCGCCTGTTTCAACTGAGACCTGAATAAATTCGACGAAAGGATTGGGATAGACTGAAACTTCTTGGCTCACTAATTCTTCCAATGAAAGTGGCAGATCGAGCATCCATGTTTCGTTCAGTCGTTGGTTGCCCACGCCAAGACCGCAGCTATAAATAAACTTTTCGTTAAAAGACACCGCCATGCCACCTTTCCTGCCACCAGAGGGAAGTACAGGGCCCTGATACCATTGTTGTTGTGTTACACTGTAGTACCAGGAGCTGTTATGGAATTGTCCGCTGCTGTCCTGTCCACCAAAAAAGATCAGCTTGTTTAGTAATGGCTGCAAGCTTGGGTAAAAAACAGGCACCTGTGGCAACACTCCCAGCGAATCCCAGGTATCTGTTCCGGGATCGTAACGGTACATTTTATTAAAAAGAAAATCGCCTGCTCCAACACCGCCAGCCAGATATCCATAAGGCCCGAGGCTGCAGCCCGCCGACCTCCATCTTGCTGCAAATGGAAGATCTTTTCTTCTCTGCCAGAGGTCGTTGTCGGTATTGTATTCCCAAACTTCACTTGTTGGCACACTATCATGATGCACCTTACCACCAACTATAAAAACTTTGTTTCCGAATGGCAGACAGGCCGCGCCTATTAAACCTTTACCTGGTTTTGGGGTTTTTTCAGCCCAGGTGTCAGAGTTTATATCATACCTGTACAAATTGTTGAGAGCAGCACCGGGGCCAATTCCGCCAAAAACATAAAAGGCATCTGGACCTGCAAATGCGTTTGCGTATTGCCGTTCTGTGTTATCTGGCATTGCTTTTACCGTGCGCCATTTAAGGTTTGACATGTCAAGCGCGTACCAGTCGGTGGTTGAAGACCAGCCCTCCTGCAAACCTGTGCCGAAGTACGCCGTGCTGTTAACCACAACCGCTGCGCCATCATCTCTTCTGGTGCCTGGGAAATCATCCAGCTGCATCCAGGTTTGCGCAGAAAACTGCTGAACCAGAATAAAAAATCCAATAACGGTTTTCATTAAAACAGATAACGAAAAAAGAGAATAAGTATTATTTGTACCTGGTGTAAATAAAAAGAGCCATCTCAGTGATGGCTCTATCAAATATTGATTGGTTGCTATTATGCCGTTCCGGTTTTCCTTACACCAGCGGTTTTTTTAACACCTGCAGAGGTTTTAGGTTTGGCAGTGTCTTTTTTGACACTCTTTTTAGGCTGCCCTTTGTCTTCATTCTTAATATTTACCGCTTTGTCTTCGCCTTCTTTTTTCTCCTCTTTTTCTTTCAGGTTATCGGTACTTTGCAGGGCGTGATACCACTGTAAAAGTTTACGCATGTTACTTACGTACACACGATCTTTGTCGTAATCGGGCAGTACTTTGGCGAAATATTTTTCAATTTCCTTGTCATCGGCTTTGTTGTCGATGGCCGGACCTCCTTTTTCTATTTTATGGATCTCGGTTATGATCTCTTCAAGAGGCTTGTCGTCGCCTGTAGTGAACATACTTATGTCTGAAAGTGTTGACACCTTTGTAGAAGCATAAACGTTGGTACGCTTTTTATCTGACAGGCCCTCAACGATGATGCCATTTTTACTCTGAGCTATTATTTTATACAAGCCAGGTTGCCCGGTTATTGAGATAATTCCTGTTAGATCGATCATTTTTATTTTGTTTTTAGACTCACAAATATAGGTTTTTTTGGAAGAAAGTTAGGGGAGGAACAACAGGGAACCTGCAGGGGCGTGTTTGTTTATAAGTAGCAATTTTATACTTTAGTTGCTTAATCTATGAAATACGAAGCCATTGAAAGCAGCCTGTTCATTGAAAACAGGAAAAAATTCAGGAATCACCTGAAGCCCAACGCACTCGCCATTTTTGTAAGTAATGACATAATGCCAACCAATGCCGATGGCAGCATGGGCTTCCGGCAGAATGCAGATCTGTTTTACCTGAGCGGGATTGACCAGGAGGAGACAATTCTGGTGTTATTTCCCGATGTTAAGGACGGTAAACACAAGGAAATACTTTTTGTAAAAGAAACCAGCGATCTTATCGCTGTCTGGGAAGGCGCTAAACTCACCAAAGATCAGGCCTCGCGCGCAAGCGGCATAGAACACATATACTGGCGCCAGGATTTTGAAAAAATAATGAAACCTTTCTTTTTTCAGGCCGAGAACATTTACCTCAACAGCAACGAACACGCCAGGCAGTATATCGAGATTGAGACTGCGCAGGACAGGTTTAACAAACAGCTCATTTCAAGATATCCTCTTCACAATTACGAGCGCAGCGCGCCAATAATGCAGCGCATCCGTGCCATCAAAAGCACACGAGAAATCGAGCTTATTCATGAGGCCTGCGATATTACCGAGCGTGGTTTCAGGCGTGTACTGGAATTTGTAAAACCCGGTATCTGGGAGTATGAGATAGAAGCAGAGCTTATTCATGAGTTTATCCGCAGCCGTTCGCGCGGTTTTGCCTATACGCCAATAATAGCAAGCGGTAAAAACGCCTGTGTACTTCACTATGTAGATAACAATCGCCAGTGTAAAGACGGTGATGTGTTGTTGCTTGATGTGGCTGCTGAATATGCCAACTATGCCAGTGATCTCAGCCGCAGTATTCCGGTGAATGGTAAATACACCAAACGTCAGAAAGAGGTTTATAAATCGGTGCTTAAAGTTCACCGGGAAGCCACCAAACTTCTTAAACCCGGAATGACCTTTGATAAGTATAACAAGGCTGTGGGTGAGATGATGACCGAGGAGCTGATTAAGCTGAACCTGCTGAAAAGAGAGGATGTTAAAAAGGAAAACCCCAACTGGCCTGCGTATAAAAAATATTTTATGCACGGCACCAGTCATTTTCTCGGGCTTGATGTTCATGATGTAGGATTTTTTTACGAGCCCATGCAGGCCGGTATGGTGTTTACCGTGGAGCCGGGAATTTATATTCCCGAAGAAGGACTTGGGATTCGCATCGAGAACAATATTCTTATTACCACCAAAGGTCAGCAGGACCTGATGAAGAACATCCCGATAGAGCCTGAAGAGATTGAGGAGCTGATGGCCGGGAAGTAAGGAAGGAAAGTACGAGGTTTAAAGTACAAAGTACAAAGTACGAAGTACAAAGTACGAAGTACGTAGTACGAAGTGGGTGTGTGACTGGACCCGGCTGATGAGCGAATCAAATTCAATTTACCAGGGCGGACACGTGTTTAGTCTGCTATTTTAGGTGTGACCGACTAGGTTTTTCGTTCGTGTTAAAAGCGCTGACTAGTGTGGCCAACCGGCTGGCCTGATTGGGGAATTAAACTCTGCGGAGAATTTTTACAATGCAACAGAATTTTGCTACTTTTAGTATACCCAAAACCTAAAGGTCATGAAAACAATAGCAGGGATTATTTTTTTGGTCCTCATTTTTTGCAACGAGTCTTTCGCGCAGAGTCCAATTTTCCTCAACCCCAATCAAAGTCTTGTGGCCCTCAATCCCTCCTTTGCTGGAAGTAATGGTTTTGTCAGGAATCAACTTTCCTTTCGGAGTTTCGCATACGGTTCAACAGCACTGAATAACAGCGCTGATATTTTTCTGAGACCACTTCAGGGCGGTTTGGCACTTAGTTATACACGCGGCGATTTGCTGGGCGGTTTCATCCAGATGAATACAGGCAATTTTGTTTACGCTCAGCACCTCTCGTTTATGGAGGAAAATCTGAAAGTGGTTCCTTCTGTTCAGGTGACCTACGGTTACAGTAGCAGTAACTGGTGGGGGCCTGCAATTCAACCCCTGCCACAGGTTTCAACTGGTGCTTATTATGATTCCGGAGCCGGACTGCTTGTGAACTACAAGAAAGATCTTTATCTGGGAGCCTCTGTTCTGCATCTGAATGAGCCAATGGTATTTGAAGATCGGGGAGGCTGGCCCTTTAGTTATGTGCTTCACCGGACCTTCCAGTTTCATGGCGCTTACACTTTTCATTTATCAGACCGCACTTTGCTTCAGGCATTTGCTCGCCACGTGGTTCAGCGGGAATACAGATTGACCCAACTGAGTGCCAATATGATCATCAGAGAACATCTTATTGCAGGCGCCGGTTATCTTAGTGGAGATGTGGCTCAGGTAAATGCGGGTTACAGGGCAAACCTTTTTTCAATTGTACTTGGCTACGATCTGAGCTTTTCAAAACTGGCGGGTAACACATCAGGTTCCTGGGAACTACATGCCTCGTTTAATTTGAGGAACAAGGAGAACCGGCGTTCCCTGACTGGTTTTGAAAGATTTTAAAATAATAAAGGATGAAAAAATCATTATCAGCAATTTCAGCAAACTTTCAGACTCAGAGGGCATTTTGAGGTACATACTTTTTTTGAGCCTTTTATTTTCTACTATAGCGGTAAAAGCACAGGACCCTGTCGTTTCAAATACCAACCAACATCTCACCGGGCTTAATCCCTCTTTTGCCGGTAGTAATGGGGGATTCAGGATGCAGGCAAGTTATCAGAACCAACATTTAAACACAACAGCTACCCGTGTTTTTTCTCAGGCAACTGCTGATTTTTTTATTAAACGACTCTCTGCGGGCGTAGCCGTTGCATTACATTCAAAAGATTTCGCAAGAGGTACATATAAGGAGGTCGCCCTTAATGTTACTTACGCTCAGTATTTACGGCTAATGGATGGCAACCTTTCCATTATTCCCTCGCTTCAACTTCATATGGAACATTCCGCACTTGACCTTAATGCACTACATTATGGAGATCATATTACATGGTTTACCGTCTGGACAAACCCAGCAATGGTTCCCTCCGCAAGGAATAGATCTTTAAGCTACAATGGAGGCTTATTACTAAATTACAAAGACAGGTTTTACGCTGGTATTTCAGGTTTCCACCTCAACGAACCTGCCGCGGGTTTTTTACCTGGGTATAAATACCCGATGCTGCTAAAGTATCATGCCTCCTATAATCAGAAGCTGGGTGAAAAACATCTGGCCCAGCTTGTTTACCGGCACCACAGGCAATATACCATGTGGGCAAACCAGCTTTCAGCCAATTTTTTGTTCAGTAACAGGATGATGGGGGGAGCAGGAATCTCGTTTTATGAAAATAATTCATACCGTAATAAGAGTAAGCATACTCTGTTGCTGTTGAACATTGGAGTCAGGTTCCAGAACTGGGCTTTTAATCTGAGCGGAGATATTGATGACAGAGCTGTGAATGCTTATTTCCTGGGAAGCGTCTCAGCACATGTATCGATAAATATAAATAAAACCCGGGTAGATGCAGCTTTAGCAACTTTTGAAGGTTTTTGAAAATTTTTACTTTGACGGAAGCATTAAAAAAGGACTATTTCGTTTTGAAATAGCCCTTAGTAAAGCAAAAAGCATAAAGTATTAGAGCTGTATACCCAGAAATACCCTGAAACTATTTACAGAGTACGTAAAAACGTCATCCAGCGGGTAGTTGGGGTCGCTATTGTCGATGTTTACAGTTTTGCCAAATTTATAGCCGAAGCCTGCGGTAAACATAGTAAAACGGAAGGCAGCGCCTACCTCGTGGCTCACTCCGAGAAATGACATGTTTTCGCCTCCATACCAGTCCATATGATATTGCGCGCCAAGTTGATAAAAAGCGTCAACCCCCATTACATCGTTAATGGCATAACTGAATTGCGGACCAAGCCGTACCGGACTTCCCCAGGCGTTACCGTGCGACCAGGAAGTGTCCTGGTGCGTTGTATAACCAAGCTGGATCCAGCTGGCTCTTAATCCTACTCCGAATCGTTCCGTATGAAAAAACCGGAAGTAATTTCCTATTTCAAAGGTATAACCTGTTTTATAGCGTTCCGGACCGTAAGCATAAAAAGGATCCTGATAATCTTCACCCGGCATAAACAACCCGACATTTATAAACAGGCCAGGTCCATGTGCTTCACGGTCTTCTTCTCCCATAGCACTTTTGGTAAATACTGAGGGGCGAAGTTTTAAGATATTCTCACGGGCCGGCTTTGAAAAAAGTGAAGGCTGATTTTTTGTGGCCTCAGAAAATGTTCCCGGGTTTCCTGCCAGCACAGGCATGCCGGCTGCAATAATTCCTGCGATCAATAGTTTTTTCATAGTTACTTTTTAAATGGTTGTTAAGCGAATATACGTAAATTGTAATATCAGGTGTATTTCTTTGTCACGAATTCATAAGTTATCAATAAAATAGTTACAGATCTTTTCCATCAGGTGTGCCCTGTCTTTGCCAAGTACATTGTGCATGTGGCCCGGATAGACATAATAGTCGAGCTGTACTCCCTGCTCTACGGCTTTTTTCTGGTACAAGATGCTGTGTTGCCAAACCACCACGTCGTCCTGCGCACCATGTATCATTAACAGTTTACCTTTCAGGTCTTTTACGTAATTAAGGAGATTGTTCTTCTGATAACCCTCTTTATTCTCTTCAGGGCGATCCATGTATCGTTCACCATACATCACTTCATAGTAACTCCAGTCAATTACTGGGCCGCCAGCGGCGGCTGCTTTAAAAACTCCGGGGTGCCTGGTCATTAATGAGGTAGCCATAAAGCCGCCATAACTCCAGCCGTGAACCCCTATCCTGTCTGCATCAACATATCGGAGCGATTTCAGGTATCTCACTCCTTCCAGCTGATCTTCCATTTCAACCTCTCCAATCTGCCTGTGAATCGCTTGCTCCCATTCTTTGCCGCGCCAGTTGGTTCCCCTGCCATCAAGTGTAAAAACAATAAAACCCTTCTGCGCCATGTACTGGTACCAGAGCTCGCCATTGGCCATCCAGGTATTGGTTACCATTTGCGAATGCGGGCCGTTATAGAGATATACCAGAACCGGGTATTTTTTACTGGTGTCAAAATCTACTGGGTGAAAAATTCTGCAGAAGAGGTCATCACCTTTTTTGTTTTTGATGGTAAACAAATTCCAGCTGCCGGTTTTGTATTCGCTGATAGGATTACCTGCCTTAAAAAGGGTTTTTCCGGTTCCTTTAGTTGGGTGGATCACCCTGATCTCACGGGGAACAAAGAGGGAGCTGAAATTATCCACAAAGAGGTCCACATCTTTTGAAGCCGTCACAATATGGTACCCGTCGTCCTGGGTTAGCCGGGTGATCTTTCCGTTCTTCAGGTTCACTGAATAAAAATCCTGGTTCACCGGTTTCTCTTTGTTGGCATGAAAAAAGAACAGCTCGCCTTTACTGTCGAAGCCACTAGTGGATTTTACCTCCCATTTGCCTGAAGTAAGCTGTCTGATCAGTTTTCCGTTTATATCATACAGGTACAAGTGGTTGTAGCCGTCTTTCCGGCTTTGCCAGATAAACTGACCAGGATTGTTTTTTACAAACTCAGCCGGATGCTGGGGTTCGGTGTATTTCTCGTCTTTTTCTTCAAACAAAGTTCTTATAAATTCGCCGGTTGCGGCATTGTACTCATTTAGTTTGTAGTGATTCTGGTCACGATTCAGAATTGCCATGTAAATTTTAGTGCCATCAGGACTCCAGGCAACGTTTGTGAGATACTGCTCGCGGTCTCCGTCAACCTTTATTTTTGTGCTGCTTGCTTTCTGCAGATCGTAAACGTGCAGGCTTACATAATGGCTCTTTCCGCCGGCCATGGGATATTTGATGTTCTTGTTCACTGCCGGATAGACACTCCAGTCGATGATTGGATAATCTGTCACATCACTCTGGTCCATCCGGTAGTATGCAAGCGCCGTGCCCTGAGGATTCCAGAAAGTGCCTTTGTGAATACCAAATTCGTCGCGGTGAACACTTTTGCCATTTACTATCTCATACGATCCATCGTTGGTGATCTGTATGGTCTTTCCATTCGCTTCAACAAAAAGATTGTTCTTTTCTGTATAGGCAAAAACCTCTCCTTCTTTAAAATCGTCGAGGTTTTCAAGCGATTGTTCTGACTTTTTGCGGTCTGATCTGCTGCTTGTTTTTTTGTCGATTGAATAGAGCCATTCTCCCTTTTTGTTCTGAAAGTAAAATTCCTTATCACTTTTCCATTTTATCCCCTGGAATGTGGCGATAGTATCGAGTTTGCCTGCAGCCAGGGCTTTGTTAAAGGCCAGTGTGCTTATAGAGGATTCGACTTTACCATTGGAGGCATTCACGATCATTAGTTCGTTCTTGTCAACCAGCGCCACTTTTTTGCCACCGGGTACAATACTCATGTGAGCAGGACGGGCGGGAGCCAAACTGCTGCGCCCTTTCAGTACGGCATCCTGAATCGTTAAAAGTTTGTCCTGGGCTATTAAGCTGCTTACAGAGAGTAGCAGCGACAGGAGAGTTGATTTTTTCGCAATCATAAAAGTCTTAAAAAGACTTCTAATGTATTAAAAAATGCTTTTAGAAGCCCCACTTAAGTCAAACATCCGGCTGGAAGATACCTGGTTGGCGCAGAATCAATTTATCTGCATCGCAGAGCTGCATATTACGAAGTTGCGCTTCATTTAACCACTTCACTTCGCTATGTTCATGAAGTGTAATTTTGCCACCAGCAATTTCGCATACAAAAGGCAAGAGTTTTATCTCCAGGTCCGGATAGTAATGATGCACCGCATCAAGAGTTTTTATAATACCTACAGTAATGCCCAGCTCCTCCAACAACTCTCGTTTGATGCAGTCTGCAGGTCGTTCGCCGGACTGAACTTTTCCGCCTGGAAATTCCCACAAACCGCCTCTGGATTTATTGCGAGGACGGCGGCACACTAAAACTTTGTTTTCAGCAACAATTAGTGCGCAGGTAACCAGCATTACACAGTTTTGCGTTTCACATTCATGGCTTTTCCCGCCAGGTAAGCAATAAACATGTATATGAGAATAAGCGGAGTATAATAAAAGAAGTTGTTTAAAGAAAGATCATAAGAGAGGTCTTTCAGC
>JAEZDS010000263.1 GCA_023433205.1 Bacteroidota bacterium | reverse complement strand
GTTTATTCCTGCAGCTTTTGCCGGATTTTCTGATTCAACCGGCGGCGTATTCAACGAGCGCTACGGTTTCTGGTACAATTTTATTTTCGCTGTAATGATCATCCTTTTTACGTACTTCTACACAGCCATTATGGTGAATCCTAACCAGCTGGCCGATGATATGAAACGTAACGGAGGTTTTATACCGGGCGTTAAGCCAGGCAAAAAAACTGCTGAGTTTATTGATCAGGTAATGAGCAGGATCACACTTCCCGGATCTATTTTCCTCGCAGCAGTTGCCATTATGCCTGCTTTTGCTGCCAAGCTGGGGATCAACAGCGCATTTGCCGATTTTTACGGTGGAACTTCTCTGCTGATCCTTGTTGGTGTGGTACTTGATACCCTGCAGCAGATTGAGACCTATCTACTGAACCGCCACTATGATGGTTTGATGAAGACCGGCAGAATAAAGGGCAGGGGAGCTAACGCAATGATGGTACAGCAGGGGTAATCCGTTATATGGCGAAACAGAGTAATATCGAAATAGACGGAACGATTGTAGAGGCCCTGAGTAATGCGATGTTCAGGGTAGAGCTGGAGAACGGACATGTTGTAACAGCCCATATTTCGGGAAAGATGAGGATGCACTACATCAAGATCCTTCCCGGCGACAAGGTGAAACTTGAAATGAGTCCTTACGATTTAACAAAAGCGAGGATCACCTTCAGGTACAAATAAAGAGCTTAGAACAGATAAGAAAAACATAAAACAAGCATAAAGCAGGAAATAATGAAAGTAAGGGCAAGCATAAAAAAGAGAAGCGTTGATTGCAAGATCGTTCGCCGCAAGGGCAAGCTTTACGTGATCAACAAAAAAAATCCGAAATTCAAGCAGAGACAGAAGTAATTCCGTATCTTTGCAGTCCTTTTTTAATAAGTAATATTTAACATAAATGGCACGTATAGCTGGTATTGATCTACCAAAAAACAAGCGGGGAGTAATTGGGCTCACTTATATATTCGGCATAGGCAGAAGCCGCGCCGCTAAGATCCTTAATGATGCTGGTATTCACCAGGACAAAAAGGTGAGTGAGTGGAGCGATGATGAGCAGAACGCGATCCGTTCTTTAATCACCAACAACTTCAAGATCGAGGGTCAGCTTCGTTCAGAAGTTCAGCTCAACATTAAACGTTTAACCGACATCAACTCGTACCGTGGCATGCGTCACCGTAACGGCTTGCCTGTTCGCGGACAGCGTTCAAAAACCAACGCGCGTACCCGCAAGGGCAAGCGTAAGACCATCGCCAACAAGAAGATGGCCACCAAGTAATAATAAGTAAGAAGTATACTACATAAAATGGCAAAACAACAATCAGCAGCTAATTCCGCCAAAGCCACACAGCGCAAGCGTACCGTAAAGGTTGAGGCTACCGGAGAGGCGCACATCAATGCGACCTTTAACAACATCATCATCAGCCTTACCAATCTGGCTGGACAGGTGATCTCCTGGAGCAGCGCGGGCAAAATGGGATTCCGCGGTTCGAAAAAAAACACACCCTATGCTGCTCAGATGGCAGCGCAGGATTGCAGCAAGGTAGCTCACGAGGCAGGTTTGCGCAAAGTGAAGGTATTCGTTAAAGGACCCGGAGGCGGAAGGGAAAGTGCTATCAGAACGATTGCCGCTTCAGGCATTGAAGTTTCTGAGATCATGGATATTACACCTATCCCGCACAATGGTTGCCGCCCACCAAAACGTCGTCGCGTATAATAATATATAAGCCGGTCGCCGGGCGAGAAAACCCGGAGATATGGAGTTGTTGATCTACAGGATCTATAACTTAAATAATAACAAAAGCGGTTACTTCACAACGAAGTGATCATAAAAGAAGAAACAATTATTTAAAATGGCAAGGTACACAGGACCTAAATCAAAGATCGCGCGCAAGTTCAGGGAACCAATTTTTGGACCGGACAAGGCGCTTGAAAAAAAGAACTACCCTCCGGGGCAGCATGGTGCGTCTAAAAAACGTGCAAAACAAAGTGAGTATGCAATCCAGTTAATGGAAAAACAGAAAGCCAAGTACACTTACGGAATTCTTGAAAAACAGTTCGCACGAACATTCGAAAAAGCTTCACGTACCCACGGCATTACCGGTGAGGTGCTACTTCAGCTTATTGAAAGCAGATTAGACAACGTGGTTTACCGCCTTGGCATAGCTCCTACACGCAGGGGTGCACGCCAGCTTGTTTCACACGCCCATATTACCGTTAATGGTTCGGTGGTGAATATCCCTTCTTATACACTGAAGCCCGGTGACGTGGTTGCAGTTCGCGAGAAATCAAAATCGCTTGAAGTGATCACCAACAACATTGCCGGCACTGTGAATAAACATCCATGGCTTGACTTCGACAAATCATCACTCAGCGGCAAATTCATCAGCCGTCCTGAAAGATCGCAGATCCCTGAGAACATCAAGGAACAGCTGATCGTGGAATTGTACTCGAAGTAATTTTTTTATTTTTTATTAATCTAACAAGCTTATAATATGGCAATATTAAATTTCGTAAAACCTGACAAGGTTATTATGATCAACTCAACCGAAACCACCGGGCAGTTCGAATTCCGTCCGCTTGAGCCGGGTTTTGGTATCACAATCGGTAATTCACTGCGCCGTATCCTGCTTTCATCGCTGGAAGGTTTTGCGGTTACCAGTGTGAAAATTGAAGGAGTTGACCACGAATTCAGCACTATTAAGGGCGTTGTTGAAGATGTTACCGAAATAGTTCTGAACCTTAAACAGGTACGCTTTAAAAAACAGCTTGACAACCACGATACCGAAAAGATCTCTGTTCATTTTAACGGTGCCGATAAATTTACGGCTGGTGATATCGGAAAATTTGTAAATGGTTTTCAGATACTGAACCCTGATCTGGTGATCTTCAACTGCGATCCAAGCGTTCGAATAAAAATGGATCTTACCATTGAGCGTGGCCGCGGTTATGTGCCTGCAGAAGAGAACAAAAGCAGCAGCGCACCTATCGGAACAATATTTGTTGATTCGATCTACACGCCGATCAAAAATGTAAAATATACTATCGAGAACTACCGTGTTGAACAAAAGACCGATTACGAGCGTCTTATCATGGACATCGTAACCGATGGCTCGGTTCATCCTAAGGAAGCGCTGAAAGAAGCGGCTAAGATCCTTATCTTCCACTTTATGCTGTTCTCTGATGAGAAGATCACCATTGACGCAGAAGAGAAACGCAGCGAGGAGGAATTTGACGAAACCAGCCTGCACATGCGCCAGCTGCTTAAAACCAAGCTCGTAGACATGGACCTTTCAGTGCGCGCATTAAACTGCCTTAAAGCAGCTGATGTTGAGACCCTGGGAGAACTGGTTAGTTTCAATAAAAACGACCTCTTAAAATTCAGGAACTTCGGTAAGAAGTCACTCACTGAACTTGAAGACCTTGTGCAGTCCAAATCACTGCAGTTTGGTATGAATGTGGCAAAGTATAAATTGGATAAAGACTAAATAACTTACGATTTACGATTGACGATTGACGATTGAAGGGGAACTCCGGGATCGAAATCGTAAATTGTAAATCCAAAATCGTCAATCGAAAATGAGACACGGAGACAAAATAAATAACCTGGGCCGCAAAACAGCGCACAGGCAGGCATTGCTGATGAATCTGGCAATTGCTCTGATTGAGAACAAGCGTATTTTTACTACACTGGCTAAGGCCAAGGCACTGCGTACTTACGTTGAGCCTCTTATCACCAAAAGTAAAGACGACAGCACACACAGCCGCCGTATTGCTTTCAGCTACCTTAGAAATAAAGAAGCTGTAAGCACACTTTTTAAGGATGTAGCGGTAAAGGTTGCTGAGCGCAATGGCGGATACACCCGTATTATTAAAACAGGCAACCGCCAGGGTGATGCCGCCGAGATGGCCATGATCGAACTGGTTGACTTTAACGAGCTCTACACTGGCAAAAAAGGAGCTGGTGCTGCTAAAGCCAAAACAACCCGCCGCAGAGGAGGTAAAAAAGCCGCAGCAAAGAAAACAACTTCCAAAACAACTGAGGCACCGGCTGCTGAAAGCAAAAAAGACGAAGGCGCTGCTGAGGAG
>JAEZDS010000227.1 GCA_023433205.1 Bacteroidota bacterium | reverse complement strand
AAGATTTCGCGACGTTGTCGAGCCGCAGTCTTTGTCCAGACTACTGCTCTTTTAGCCATTTCAGGTCAGCCTTGTCGAGGTCTGCTTGCGGAATGAAGTTTTGTTCCTGAATGTCTTTCTCACTTAGTTTCAACATAACGACTTGTTCCTCGGTCAGCTTGACAGTGCCTTTGTCAGCAGGAGCAGATTTTAATAGCTCAAAAATTGCCTTTAAGAAGTCCTTATTTGAAATTGTAAGCAATTCCTCAATAATTCCGTTGCGAATTTGGTCAGTCGTTGTCATTGTAAGTCAGAATGTTAAAGATACGAAATGGCAACGTGGAATCAAAATTTCGGAACTCCTTCCGGGAGGGTCTGTCCGCCGGCAAATGGCACATAACTTCCTAATTCCCGCACAAAAACCCAACTACAAACAGTTATTGTCATTTGAAAATATTTGGTCAAGATAGCCACAATGATCTTATTCAAAAATAGGTTTTTTTCTGAGGGAAAAAATCGGATGTGCTTTAAGACAGCCGGCGCTTACGAGGTATCACTGCGCTGAGCGTGCGAGTGAAGTCGGGTAGGGTATCGAAGCCTGGCTCCTGGACTGTCTGTCTGGCATGATGGATTACCGGATGTCCGGTTTATTTATAAAGACTTACGTCGTTTAAAAGCTAAAAATGTAAAAGCTGCGCAAAAAAGGCCACCTGTTGATAGGTATAAAAGTATGGGGCCGAACTGCATCCATTTTAAATTGTAGGTCGAAATGTTCGTAAGAAAGATCGTCAGGTGAGCGACAACCGACATTACCACAAAAGTCAGGAAAGCGCTTATAAACAATTTAGAAAACTTGTTGTCCGACGGATTTAGCTTCACAGTCATAAGCGCCGCAAACACGCTCAGGATCATCGTCAGCATCATTAGTATTTCGGAGATCCAGGTCGTAAAGGGCAGTTTAGGAAACAACGTCATTAGAAGTCCGCCTATAATTCCCCAACAGAGAGCGGTGGTTGTTGAACGGTTGAAAATTGTAAGATTCTTCATCTTGCTTTTTTTTGGTTTTGATATTAACGTGAGGTTTTACAAATTATTGTCCTTGAATGTTCGAATAGCCAGTGTACTTAACGGATGGCGGCTAGGCGTTCGGCCCGCCGGCCTTGTTAATCTGGAGAAGCTAGGCTGCGAAGTGTCGGCCGGTCGCCGGGAGGGCAAAGGTCCAGTGGACCTTTGAGCCAGCCTGTGCGCCAGCCGCGGAGCCAAATATAAAAAAAAGGCGGGCTGAGCCTGAGCCGTTGTTGCGGTTAGTGCCCGGTCAAATGTCCACGCTGAGTTTCAAATGTCCACCGAGTCCTTCGCTGATGATGCGCATAAGGGGCGATAGTCTGATGTCACTCGCGTTATCTTCAGTAGCGAGCACACAATTTTTCTGTCAGTGTCTACCTAACTACCTTTGAAACTATTTATTTACCTTCAAACTATGAAGCAAATTTATTCTGTACTGTTTGTGTTATTTTTTATTTTGTCATGTTACGGACAAAACCCAAAACTTCTGGCGAAAAATAGTACAGACAAAAATAAAGACGCGTCTCAGAATATTCATTGCAGTTTAATGGATAAATCAGGCAACCTTTGGTTCGGCACTACCGGAGATGGAGTCTACCGTTATGATGGGAAATTATTTATCAATTTTACTACGAATGATGGTCTAAGCGATAATTGTGTATGGTCTGTTTTAGAAGATAATGTCGGCAACATTTGGTTTGGAACAAAAATGGGTGCCTGTCGTTATGATGGAAAGACGATTATCAAAATTCCAATCAGTAAGACAATAAAAAACGTATGCAGTATATTACAGGATAAAAACGGAATAATTTGGTTTGGCACAGAGAATGGTGTTTATTGTTACAACGGAAAGTCTTTCACTCGTTTTTTAGAAAATGATAGCGTCATTAATAAGAATGGTCTGCGTCTTAAATGGGTAGAACGTATGTTAGAAGATAAAAACGGAAATATTTGGTTCACTTCAGGTATGGGAGGCGGAGAGGGTGTTTGTCGTTACGATGGAAAATCGATCGAAAGTTTTAAACCGAATGGAGATGTTTGGGTCCCTTACATATTGGAAGATAAAATCGGGAATATTTGGTTCTCGGGAAGAAGCCACGGTTATTTTCGTTATGATGGAAAAACCTTTACCGATTTTACAGAAAATGTTGGATTCAGTCCAATTATGGAAGAAAAGGCTGGAACAATTTGTCTTAAGGAAAAGTTGGATTTGGTCCAATCTTAGAAGATAAAGTAGGAAATATTTGGTTCACTGGAAAGATGGCTAGGTTTGGAGGTGTCGGTGGTATATGGCGTTATGATGGAAAAGTCTGTACAAACTTTACAGCCAAAGATGGTTTCGGAGATTATGTCGTTTGGTGTATGATAGAGGATAGTGTGGGAAACATTTGGGTAGGCACAAACAATACAGGTCTGTATCGTTTCGATGGAAAAAGCTTTACTGAATTTACTGAGAAGTCGTCCGAGTGATAATGTGGAATTGTCCGAAGACTTGTCTTGATGTCGGTAAAAGTCTTGTGAAAGGAACTTTCTTTGTCTGGCGGAATGTCTTCCGTTATTGGTAGTGACCTCCTCATTCCCGCTACAAAACCCAACTACAAACAATTATTGTCATTTGTAAATGTTCGTTCAGGACCGGCCAATAATTCTATCCAAAAATAGTTCATCTGACTGAAATAGGGGATTTAGCCAAAACATCTTTGGCCCAGGTATCTTACAGATCTTTCTTCCTGAACATCCTCAGCGACAGCAGGAAGGGGATCATGATCCACAAAAGCAGGACGGCAAAGGCGATGATGATCCCCACATTGGTCCCGAAAAAGTCTTTGAATATAGCGCCTGTATAGCCCATCATCGCTGAAACGTCGAGGTGCAGCAAGATCATTATGCGCGCGAGATCAACCGGGTTAAAGGCAACGATCACTACCATCGCCTTTTCAATTGGATAATCGGCAAACTGAAAAAGGAGAAAAAGCAGCAAACCATCAAACAGCAGCGCGAAAAATAACCAGAGCATAATGGAGATGCCAATTCCCTTGGCCTTATCACGCGTTAATATTGAACTGAAAAACGCAATGGCGATAAATACCAGCGTGATGACTATTCCTACCGCCAGCATCATAAATCCTACAGCCGATGGCGCGTAAACCAATATGGGAATGCCGGGACCAATTATAAAGGAAAGCAACATGGCTATGGCAAGTCCGGTAAACATGCTCTTCCAGATGGTTCTGCGGCGTATGGGCTGACTCACAAGCAATTCAATATATTCGGAACTGTTGTATATATAAATGGTGGAAAAAATGATGGACACCAGAGGCACAGTAAGTAAAATGATGTTGAGCAGTGTTAGCAAACCCTTGGCAGAGTTATCTTCAAGTGTAAAAGCACTCCAGCCCAGAACAGCCAGCAGAAAGGTGTAGAACAGAACTATACGGTTCTTGAGAATATCCAGTACTATAAATTTAGTGATCCTGTTCATACCAAATCATTTTTAAGGATCCTGGCAATTGCTTTTGAGATCTTATTTTCTCCGGTTTCCTTCTGTAACACAGCAATTTCTTTGTTAAACCTTACTTCCCCTTCCTGCATAAAAATGATATGCGTGATCAGATCGTCGAGCTCGCTTAATAAATGCGATGTAATAAGAATTAGTTTCCCTTTTTCTTTCTCGGCGATGATCTTTTCCTTTAAGATCTCCGATGCAAGGGGATCAAGCCCCGCCGTTGGTTCGTCAAGGATAAGCACGTCGGGATTGAATAAAAATGCCAGGGTTGCGCTTACTTTCTGAGTGGTGCCCCCCGAGAGTGTACGCATCTTCTTGCCATAAATATCTTCAAGTTTAAAAGCTTTCAGCAGCTCTTCATCAGGGGCTTCATCCGACCTGCGGATGTCCCTGATCATCTCCACTATCTGCCCTACGTTCATATTGTCGGGGTAACGGCCTATCTGCGGCATGTATCCTATGAACCTGCGGTATTCAAATTGATTCCTGATCTTTTCGCCGTTAAAAAGGATCTCGCCGGAGCTGGGAAGTACCATGCCCAGAATACTTTTGATGAGCGTGGTCTTGCCACAACCGTTAGGGCCTATCAGGGCAATACACTGTCCTTTACCGCATTCAAGGTTTACGTTTTTGAGTACCTGCAGTCTGCCAAAGTTCTTATATAGCTGGTTGATCCTGATCATAAAACAAGTGGCTGCATGAGCGGCGCGTTATCAATAAAATTATCCGGTGTTAAACTGGGGAGGATCTTCTCCGATTTATCGAGCAGCGTTACCATAAAACTGCGGAAAAGCAGCATGGCGGGTGGATTGTTCTCGACGATCACCGAAAAAAGGCTTAATGGGCGGTAGGGGATGTCGCCAATCCTGTCCTTGTTAAGGTCGTAGCCTTCGTACTTATCCCAGTAGTTGCCGTTAAAGGTGTTCAGCACCAGACTGCCATTTGTACTTATGTCAAAAGTGTTTCCTCTGAAGTTGTTCTGTCGTATTTCGTTGTCCATACAGCTGGCCTGTATCTTCATGCCCCAGCCATTCGATTCAAATCGGTTCTTTTCAACAAGAATTCTGTTGGTGCCTTCCATGTGAATGGCCGATGTATTACGCACAAATATATTGCCCGAAATATGGCTGTCTGAGATCTCCTTCAACATCAGCCCGTAGGCCGCATCTCCCCAGTTTTCCTCAAATATGTTGTTGAACATTTTAACACGGTTGGTGAACATTACAGCCACCCCGGCGCCGTTATTACGGAAAATGTTTCGATAGTACTCGTCATCATGCGAGAACATAAAATGCAAACCGTACCGTACGTTTTTTTGTGAAAGATTATGGGTGATCACCGAGTGCGTTACAAATTCAAAATAGATACCGTCACGATGGCCGGTGATGTTGTTGCCGCTGATAAGCAGGTGTTCGCTCTTCCAGCAGTGGATGCCGTTGCCCGACATCTGTTCATCTGTTCCGTATGCCGTAATGGTGTTTTCTTTTACAGTGCAGTGGGCACCATACTGAATATAAATACCAAAAACATTGTCGTCGAGAATGTTTCGCGTTATCAGAGCGTGATGCGTGTTTCGCACTTTTATGGCGCCGGGATCCTGCAGGCTAGCGTAGCCGGAAGCAATCACCTTAAACCCTTCTACTGTTACCGATGGCGCTGTAACCGTGATTATTTCAACCTTCTTTTCCCCGTCAATTACAGGAAAGCCCACCCCGGTTATAGTGAGGGTTTTATTAATGATCAGATTGCCCTCTCTGTAAATTCCATTGTCTACAATCACATGGTCACCTGTATTTGCTGCGTTAAGGGCAGCGCTAATGGTTTTGTAGGTTCTGTTTTTGCCTACCCTGAGTTCAGTGGCCGGGGCGGTGTAAACAAAAATAAGTAAGAGGAGGAGAAAGGTTGGGGTTCTCATTTTCCCTGCGGCTGTGGCAGCTTCCACTCTACAGGCTCGCCGCCTATCTCAAGTGCAAAGCGTGTGGCATTTGTTTTATTGCTGAATGCGGCTATATTTCCGCCCATGGGACTTGAGACCATCTCACCGCTTACAAAAAAAGCCTCTTCAGCCCGCAAAAATTTTGCAGGCATTTCGTAGTCTGCAACAAAATATTCTGATTCCTTCTGTCGGTTCTCATGGATGTATTGTTCAAGGCAGGAGAGGTCGTCAAATTTGTACACTCTTCCTTTTTTGGTAACCAGCTGCGCCGCAAAACGCGGGTCAGAGATGGTCATGTTGCAGTATGCACAGTTATCCCTGTTCACTTTTATTGGTTCAGGTTCTGTTCCTCCGCATGCGCTGAGCAGTGGTATCAGCATAAGAGCGACCTTTGCCGTTCTGTTTCTCTTTGTGAAGCGCGAAAGCACTCTTGTTTCAGAGAGAACTGACACTACCATCAGTACACCGCTTGCAATGAAGAGCCAGCCGCCCAGTGCTGGAATTGAATAGGCTCCGAAATTAAGCAGCTGTTTAAAACCTATCAGGGGAGGCTGGTAGGCCATGCCCGGTACAATTATGGCCGCGTGCGGGTCAAGATTGTGTCCGTAATCATACTCCCAGCGGTAAAAATCTACCATCGCTATAATACCGAATAACACAAAGGCCACCAGCAGCGTGTAAAGCATTTTTCTGCTTCCGGCTATGGCGGTAAATAAAGAGAAGAGGGCAAAGGCGCCGATTATATATGGTAATACGGTAAATTCAACAAATTCCTCTGAGTGCAGTGTACGCATGCCGATATAGTGGTTAAGACCATTGATTATATCCACATTGCCTCCCAGCTTGTCGGGATAGATCAGTAACTCAAGACCTTCAGGATATTGCGGCGCGTCGAGTTCTATGCGCCACAGCGGTACAAAAATTGAGATTACAAGCGCCAGAAAACAAACAACCAGTAAAACCCTGCTTGATGATTTCAATTTTTTTGGTGAGTTATTCATGATTTTGGTTCGTTAAGTTTTGATCAAAACTACAGATTAAAAACAATGGGAGCAGTGTTTCCACTGCTCCCATCAAATAGTGCTTAACAGCGTATTATTTAGAGGCAGTGACGTCTTCTACATTCTTTCCTACGCTCCACCGTAAAGGAGTATTGCTTCCTTTGGGCGACACGCGCACATACCCCTGCATTTCCTGGTGTAAAGCGCTGCAGAAGTCGGTGCAGTACATCGGGTACATTCCCGCTTTGTCAGCGTTCCATTTCAGGGTTGTGGTTTCTCCCGGCATTATCAGCAGTTCGGCGTTGTTAGCGCCTTTTATTGCGAAGCCGTGGGGCACATCCCAATCCTGTTCGAGGTTTGTAACGTGAAAGTACACTTCGTCACCGGCTCTTATGCCTTCAATGTTGTCGGGCGCAAGGTGTGAGCGGATGGCTGTCATATAAACATGCACCTTGTTGCCTTCCCGAACAACTTTAGCTTCCTGTTCGCCTTTTGCCACATAAGGGTGATTGTTTTCTGCGATCTTGAAGATCTTCAAAGAGTTCTTGCTGATCAGGTCGGCCGGGGCAGCCTGCGCATAGTGCGGTTCGCCGATGGTCGGGAAGTCAAGTATCAGCTGCATCTTGTCTCCGCTGATGTCGAAAAGCTGCGCACTTTGTGAAAGTTCCGGACCCGTTGGCAGGTACCTGTCTTTGGTGATCTTGTTATAAGCGATCATGTATTTACCAAATGGTTTTTTACTGTCACCGCCTGGCACACAAAGGTGACCTACAGAATAATAAGTAGGTACACGATCAAGCACCTGCAGATCCTTAAGACTCCATTTTACCACTTCTGACGAAACAAACATACTTGTGTAAGCATTGCCATTGTTATCAAATTCAGTATGCAGAGGTCCAAGGCCGGGCTTTTTAACCTCTCCGTGTAATACTTCTTCATATTTCAGAACCGGAATTCCTTCATAATCGCCTTCGTAACTTTTAGCGGCAATTGCTTTCTGCATTTTGTCAAAACTAAATACAGGAATGAGAGCTGCCAGTTTTCCGCTGCCTACAATGTATTCTCCGCTGGGGTCAACGTCACAACCGTGCGGTGATTTCGGGCAAGGGATCATGTAGCAAAGGTCAGCAAGTTCTTTTGAATCAAGCACCAGCACCTCTTCTTTAATGGTAGAAGTTGCTGTGTGTGTGCCTTCGTCAAAGATATTGTGCGCATAGCGTGTCTTTACTTTCCTGCCCTTTCCGGCTTTTATGTACTCCTCCGCCTTTTTCCAGTTCACTGCCATGATAAAGTCTTTATCACGTTGTGAGGCATTTACTTCAAGGAGGGTGTTTGCCTGCTCAGAGTTATAACATGAGAAGAAAAACCATCCGTGCGACTTCCCTTTACCGGCATGGCTAAGGTCAAATGCAACACCCGGACATTCGATCTGAAAAGCGATGTCCATCTCGCCATGTTCTTTTCCCACACTGATAAAACTGAGGTAGCCTTTAAAGTTCTCTTTGTAAGAGCTGATAGGAACATCTCCGCTTTTGTCATCTGGCGGAACGCTGAAACGTGTCCCCGCTATCACATACTCGGTGTTTTCCGTAATAAAAGGTGAAGAGTGATTTCCTGCGCTGTTAGGGATCTCGATGATCTCGGCGGTGCGGAATGTTTTAAGGTCAACGCGTCCCACACGGGGAGTGTTATTCGCATTAACAAATACCCAGCGCCCGTCAACTTCGCCATTTGTCTGCGACAATTCAACGTGGTGGAGATCATCCCAGGGTACAAAACCATGAGAAGTGTTAAGCATTGGTTTGGTTTCTTCGCTGTAACCATATCCCTTCTCAGGGTCAACGGCAAATACGGGGATCACGCGCAGCAATCGTCCGCTCGGCAGACCATAGGTACTTAGCTGCCCGCTGAATCCTCCGCTTACGAAGTTGTAGAACTGATCATACTTGCCCGGGGCAACGTATGCTTTTGATGAGGCGTCGCCGGACACTGCATTACTGGTATCCTTTGGCCTGCAAGATTGCACCGAGATCGCAGCCAGTGCCGCCAATGTCAATGCTTTAAAATTATTATTCATGGTATAGGGGTTTTGCTATTTTTTTGCTTTATCATTCTTGCGCATGAACTCCAGAATGTTCCGGGCTTCGTCGTCTGAAAGATTCTGATTGGGCATACGAACAAGACAAATCTCAAGCATGGCCTGAACCTCAGGATCCTTGTCGATCATCGGGTCAGGATTTGTGATAAAATTCATCAGCCATTCTGGAGTGCGTTTTTCCGTTACACCTTCCCAGCCCGGGCCAACTAGTCTCTCGTCTGACAACTTGTGGCAGGAAAGACATTTTGTATTGGAGATCTTTTCGCCTTCAGCGGCCTTGGTCTCGTCAATCTGCTCGGTTACTCCCACATTCTCGGCGGTCCATTTACCTTCTCCGCGCGAAGGATCATAATCGCTTACATTGGAATTTGCCGAGGGCGCGTTGGTATCATTATTTTTTTCATAGTCGCCACATGCGGCGAAAACTGAAACGATTGCAATTGATGCTAGCAGTGTTATCTTTTTCATATTCTAGGTTTGGTTAGGTTAAACGTGCTAAATATAATACATCTGCCTCTTTTTTGCAACAGCGCAAAGTTGCAGTGTTATTGGTGTAATGTTTATGACAATGGTCATAATAAGCAGAGATTAAAGTCATAGATGGATTGTTTGTTGTATCTGATTGATCTGGTTCTTGCTGAAGACTCCTATGTTAGTGCTGCGTTGTGCAGCGGCAGTCAGGATAAGGCAGGCAGTATCGGTCATGTTCTTAAGTTCAGCGAAATAAAAAGTTGTGCCATGTTTTTTTTCTTTAAGGCCTATCTCCGCTTGCAATTTTAGTGCCATAGCCAGTGCATTTTCTATCTCTTCACCTGTGGCCGTAATTGCCACGGTGTCCATCAGTCTTCGCAGGGAATCTTTATTATCAGCGATCCAGGTAAGATCGGGAGGGGCGAGACTTTGCCTGTTTTCGTTTTGGAAAGAAACGATCTGACATGGTTCCGACTGGTTCTCAGCAGCATGACTTGCAGCCCTGTTCGCTATTACAACAGCTTCAAGCAATGAGTTTGAAGCAAGACGGTTGGCTCCGTGAAGTCCGGTTCTGGCGCTTTCCCCGCACACATATAGATGATCTACAGAGCTTTTACCCCAGTTGTCGGTAATAATTCCTCCGCAAGAGTAATGTGCTGCCGGTACTACAGGTATAAGATCTTTAAGCGGATCAATGCCTTTTTTGCATAGCTTCTCATAAATGGCCGGGAAATGTTGAAGAAATTTGCGCCGGTCAATAAACCTGCAATCGAGACAGACATAGTCTGCGGCAGTGGCGCTTAATTCACTTCTGATGGCGCGTGAAACAATATCTCTGGTGGCCAGCTCCATGCGCGGGTCATATCTCTTCATAAACCGTTCGCCGTCACTATTGATTAGCCTGGCACCTGCGCCACGAACAGCTTCTGATATCAGAAAGGCCGGGTCGGGATTTTCTTCCCACAATGCAGTGGGATGAAACTGCACAAATTCCATGTCCGTTATTTCTGCACCGGCACGCCAGGCCATTGCAATTCCGTCTCCGGTTGCAATACCCGGATTTGTGGTGTACTTATACACTTGTCCTATACCACCACAGGCTATCACAGTTGTTCCTGCGCTTATGCTGTACAGAGCACCTGTTTTGTTAAGGACCTGCACACCTATACACCTGTTATTTTCGCAGATAAGGTCTGTTACCAAATGGTGCTCCAGAAACCGGATATTCTTTCTGGTTTCTGCCGCGGAAGTAAGTCCCCGGTGGATCTCCGCACCGGTAGTATCGGCAAAATGCAGCACCCTATGCGCGGCGTGACCTGCTTCTCTGGCCAGGTGAAATGTCCCGTCTTTTTGTTGATCAAAACGGACACCGAGTTTAATGAGGCGGTCTATCTGTAGTGGAGCTTCACGGATAATGGATTCAACCGCAGTTCTGTCACAATGCCCGTCGCCTGCAGTCAGGGTATCTTCAATATGACTTTGTAGGGAATCATTCATCAGATCGGTAACTGCTGCAATACCTCCCTGTGCAAGGATGGTAGCGGAGTCTGAAAATTTTCCCTTTGAAACAACCACTATCCCGGCTTCCGGCAGCAGGTCGGCCGCCTTTATAGCAAACGACAATCCCGCTATACCAGAACCTATAACAAGGAAGTCGGTTTGTATCATGTTTTGCTATTGTTTCATCAGTGAAAAATCCAGCATGCGTTGAATCGGAATCAGCGCTTTTCTCCGGAGCCCCTCATTTACCTTTATCTCATTTGATTCGTCGCGAAGGCAGATGTAGAGTTTTTCGAGTGTGTTCATTTTCATAAATCTGCATTCGCTGCACGCGCAGGTATTGTTCTCTCTGGCTGGAGCAGGGATCAGAACTTTTTCAGGGGCCTCTATCCTCATCTGCCTTAAGATGCCCGCTTCGGTAGCAATGATGAACTTCAGCGACTGATCATTCTTAATATAATTGATCATGGCAGTGGTTGAACCGGTGAAGTTGGCCATGTTTATGATCGTCTCTTCCGATTCGGGATGAACCACCAGTTTTGCATCTTTATGGGTATTCATCAGAAGGAGAAGTTTTTCAAGGGAAAAGGCTTCATGCACCTCGCAGGCACCATCCCAAAGCAACATTTTTCTGCCAAGCTGCTTTTCTATATATTTTCCAAGATTTCTGTCCGGAGCGAAAATTATCTGTTTGTCAGGCTCAATGGATCTAACGATCTGAAGGGCATTGGCCGAGGTACAGATGATGTCGCTTTTTGCTTTAATTTCAGCACTGCAGTTGATATAACTGATCACCATGTGATCAGGATGTTCTTGCACAAAGTTCCCGAAAGTTTCAGGCGGACAAGAGTCGGCAAGCGAACAGCCCGCATTTAGGTCGGGAAGCAGAACTTTTTTTGAGGGATTGAGAATGCTTGCCGTTTCAGCCATAAAATGCACACCCGCAAACACAATGATATCTGCTTCTGTTATTGCGGCTTGTTGCGCCAAACCCAGACTGTCTCCTATAAAGTCAGCAATTTCCTGAATTGGTTCTTCCTGGTAGTAATGCGCCAGTACAATTGCATTTTTTTCTTTTTTGAGTCGGGTTATTTCTTCTTTTAGTGGTAGTGGAGACATATAAAAGATCGGCGCCTCAAAGCTCAGGTAATTATTGTGGAGGAGTTATGATTTTACTCAGTTGATTTTGTGAGTAAAATCAGTTTGTGCATAATAAGGTCTTTTGAATGCTGGCAGTTCCGGCAACGGGAAAAGATCCATGGCTCACAGAACCTGTTGCCGGCATGCGCGATAAAGATCAGTGCTGTTCCTTTTTTTCTTCTTTCTCCCAGAAAGCATCCTCCCAGGTATCTTCGCCTGGTACAGTGGCATGCACGTGCTGTATTTGCTGTAGTGCTTCTGGTGATGCTTGCTGCTGGATCTCCTGAAAAAGCTGTCGCTCCTCAAAACGTATGTGTTTTTCGAGTTGCTGCTGTATCAGGTCCAGTACCTTTTCGTCGGGGTTCGCTAATAAAAATAAGTGCCTTAACCTGTGGTGATCTTCACGTGCCTGTAATATCAGGTCATGCTGCCTGTCAATCATCGGAAACAACAGCTGCTCTTCGGCATAAAAATGAGGTTCAAGATTTTTATTGAAAAAATGGCGGGTGTATTTCGCTATTCTTTCCGGCGCTATTTTCTTACTCAGGCCCTGTCGGATCTTCCAGCAAAGAAGAAGTCCATCGTGGTGTTCGCGACTGAGTGGTTTCAGCGATTCATGTCTTTTTATTGGCGCAGGGCGGTCATTTGTTGTAGCTTCCGTCATTGTTGATTATTTACCAGATCCCGGCCATACTGGGCATTTCGGGATCGTTGTCGTGAATTTCAGGTTTAATTGAAAGAATAGGGAAGGGCGACTCATTTACAAGCTCTCTGTCAAACGCTTCTGATGAGAACCAGGTGTCGCTCACATCTTCATCGGTCATAGATATGATCAGTTCAGCTCTTAACCGGCGGGCCTGTGCCAGTGTTTTTGAAACAGGACTGTCGGTAAAGTGTATGCCATAAGTAAAAGGGATGTTCCGGCTCTCCGCCATTTCCCTTACCTGCTTTTGTATGATCTCCATTTTAAAGAGGTCTTCTTCTGCACCTTTCGGCAGCAGACCGGTCATGTGTACTGATGCACCGAACAGGCTCGCCAGTTTAATGGCGGCATTTACTTTTTGCCTCGAGTGAGAAGACAAACTGATGGGCAGCAATATTTTCGAAAAAGAGTCTTTTGTGCTGTCGGCGCGGATCGTAAGAACGGGCAGGGAGGTTTTTCCTATTACCCTTGTGGAAATACTACCTGAAAAAAGGCTGCTTTCAGATTCGTAACCATTGGTTCCCATTACGATCATGTCGGCACAGTATCTTTCTGCGGCACTGGCGATGGCCGAAACTGTCCTTCCCGAGATAAGGGCACCTTGTACCGGTACCTTGTATTTGCTGCTTACCTCGTCGCTTAGTTTTTTGAGTTTTTTCCTGATTTCACTTGTTTCTTCTTCCGCCTGAAGATCAACGCCGAAAAATGATCCGGTTGAAACAGGTGAGGCCACATGAAGCAGGATCAGACTTCCCTCTTCCTTGCGGGCCAGAGCCGCGGCGTGGATGATGGCTTTTTTTGAAGTTATGGAAAAATCTACAGGAACAAGCAGTCGTTTGAATCTGAGTGTGATCATGGCAGTAGTTTTAGTTTTACAAAGGTCGGTGACTTTATGCTACGGTATCATGACAGCGGTCAGTTCAGGGGCTGAAGAATATCAGGTTTTCTATGGAAGCGCAACATCCGCTCTACCTTAAGTGTACAGCAGCTTGTCGCCAGTGATATGGGGAACCGGCAACGCGTATCAGCACGTTTGTTCTGTTACTGGCTTTTGAAGGAGATCGGCAGATTATAGTACACTCTCACTGCCTTACCTCCTTGAGTCCCGGGTTTCCATCTGGCGGGGTAGGAACGAACCACCCGCATTGCTTCTTCATCACATTCAGGACAATCGGGCACCCCCTTCAGCGTGGTGACATCCGTGATCTTCCCGGTGGTATCAACTATAAATTTCAGGAATACTTTTCCTGAAATACCTTTCACCCGCGCACTGTCGGGATAACGAATGTTTTCAGCAATGTATTTGTGAAAGGAGCTAATGCCTCCTTCAGGTTCAGGCATCTTTTCCACAATTCTGTAAACCTCCTGTCTGGTGGTGTCCTGAGCGTGGAGGACGCCGGAGGTAAAAAAAAGTATTACGAGGATCTTTTTCATGGTATGTAGGAGTTAATGTTTTATTGTTTTAGTTGCCTGTACATTTATTCGTCAAAAAGTTTATTGAAGATATAAAGGGAAACAACTGTTGATTGTTTTCCCTTAGCTATTTAAATTTGGTTTGATAACGTGATGCCGGAATTCGTTTTTATTTTGTTATGCGGTATACTAAACTGATCATAGCACCGGAATTGGAAATGTTTGATATGCCAATACTTTGGTCGAACATCGAACTCTTTATTGGGGAGCTGCCAGTTTTGCTGGTAGTAGATTCCTTTGTTTCAGAATGGGAGTAAAATATGTTTGGTGCAATTTCCCCGTACACTAAAAATGAAGGGTTGATCTTGTAAACTACGCCAAAAACGAATCCGAGGTGAGGCGTTAAAGTATGGCGGATTGTTTTTTTAGTTACATCACTTGTAGATGAGGTAGTGTAACTGTTTGGGTAATTGTTATAAGTACTCACGTTAGTAAACAGGGTGGTAATCTCAGAAGAATGGTGCTGATATCCCGTCCCTATCATGGGACCGTAGACAAGTCCAAAATTATCCGTCAGCGATTTTATTTTAAGCAAGCTGAAGGCCAGACCAAAATTCATGTTAATGGGCGTTCTGGTCTGTGCTGTACTTGATAGTGTATAGCTTTGCAAATATTGAACCGGCATTTGCTGAGTCTCTGAACTTCCTAAAGAAGAATTCGCGCCTAAATTTCCTGAAAATCTGAATAGCCGGTTTTCATTTCCCCAGCGGTATTGAAGTGAAAAGTTATTCAGACCATAAAGGCCGATGCCATATTCCTTTACTTTAAGTGGTTGCTGATCCTGGGCAGAAATGACTGTAACGATAAACATAGCAGTTAAGGCGAAGAGGCTTTTTTTGTTTTTCATCGTTTGGGTTTTTTGGGTGCCGTTAATTTTATTGATTAAGTATTCCTTCCAAAAGGCAAAACAACACCAATCAAAAAGTTTAATGAGTTGGTTCTTAAAGGTTCAAACTTGTAAATATTTGATAACCCATAGTTGTTTCTGACTTCAAATGATATTAATACATTATTGTTACAGGGCACTAACAAACCAAGTCCCGCCGTTACACCCAGATCGAAGGTTTTATAGCTTGCCTTTCCCTGATATTCTTTACGATGAAGATCGTTTTTTTTAACTGCCACAGTTTTTCCAGTTAAAATGCCAATGAAGGGGCCGCCGTTAATAAAAAGTTTTATTTTTCTGTCAATCGAAGCTCTCATCAGCAGAGGAACGGTGAGGTAGTGAAAGTTATGGGACGAGCGCACATGGTGCCAGCTGCCATCCCGGTTCTGACCATCATAGTTAAATGCTGAACCCTTTTTTTCCAGTGAAACGCCTGAACGAAAAGATAAGTGCTTATTCAGATTGTACTGAAAAGAAAATCCAGCACTAAAACCACTGGTGGCGCTGTGGCTAATGTCTATGATTTCGTTGCCTCTCATCGAAATCAAACTGGGCCCGCCTTCAACACCAACATAGTATCTATCCGTTTGGCCTGAAGCCATACAAATAGTGATAGCGAGTATTATCGTAAGATGGCATGTGGCATTTTTCATTGGTTATCTTTTTTGGAGCGTAGCTGTCTGCTAATGTACGAATGTTAGACGAAAGGTGATATATGGTAGATTTTGAAGGAAAACCTGGCAGGTAGATATACAAGATTAGCGGTGATGTGCCTGACAGAACCTGGACAACCCAATACCTTAAACACGAGTTGGTGTCGGTGGGTGAAATTACTGCACAAAGTCCCGTACTTTTTTATCCTAATCCGGTAAAGAGTGGTGCTTGCATTCACTTGAAGTCAGTGAGAGGCGGCAGCTATCAAATAAGTGACCTGCAGGGGAGAATTTTACTCAGTGGAGAAGTTGGGGATGAAGATGGAAATCAGATAATGCTTGAGCATCTGGCGGCCGGCCTTTACTCATTCAGACTTGATACTGATGGTAAATCGGTTACTTCAAAGTTGCTTGTACGTTGATTTCGCGGATCTATTAGTTGTATGCTGAATATGCGTTATAAGTTGGGGGAGATCACACTATTAATTTTCGTAGTTCCCCCGCGCAATTTTGCACGTTGGAGATGATTCTGCTTAAATTATAGTGCCGCTTCAGCAAACACCATCACCTCCCGGGCATCGGGCCCTGATCGTCTTTCTTCTTCGCTTTTGTTTTAAATACAGTAACCAGAATTACTATGAGGATGATTATCGCGGGAATTACTATAAGCGCCATGGTCAAAAAATTTTTGGTTCGTTTATTGGTGTCTGTATTTTGTTTTATGTTGCAAATCTTATACCAATCGAATTAAGGTTCCAGGCTGTTAATCTGCTTCTGCTGATAAAAGTTGTTTAAAATCAGAAACACAGCCAAGCACATTTTCAGATGACAGCTACTTCAGGTTCGCTCTGCAATTAGCAAAATTGTATAAAAGCTGCCATGAATACCTACTTTTGTTGCAAATGTCACACGATCATCAGCACCATTCCGGCAAAAACCTCAAAACAGCTTTTTTCCTTAATCTGGGCTTTACCATTTTTGAGATCTTTGGCGGCTTCTATGTGAACAGTGTGGCTATCATTTCCGATGCCATTCACGATCTGGGTGACAGTCTTTCTCTTGGTGCGTCGTGGTACCTTGATACAAAATCAAAAAAGGGGGCAACAAAAGATTTCTCATTTGGTTACCGGCGTTTTTCTCTTCTCGGCGCGCTTATAAACAGTATTGTGCTCATTGCAGGCTCTGTTTATGTAATTCAGGAAGCCGTTGGAAGGCTTTTCAGGCCCCAACAGACCGATGCAACAGGCATGTTGTTGTTCGCTGTGGTTGGTGTGGCAGTGAATGGTTTCGCCGCATGGAAATTAAGCAAAGGCAAAACCCTCAACGAGCGCGTGGTTAGCTGGCACCTGCTCGAAGACGTGCTTGGCTGGGTGGCTATTCTTCTGGTTTCTGTTGTACTGCACTTCAGAGATCTGCCATACCTCGACCCTGCTTTATCGCTGCTTATAACTATTTATGTGCTCTGGAATGTGATCAAAAGACTTAAAGAAACACTGTTTATCTTTCTTCAGGGAAAGCCGGCAGATATTGATAGGGAAAAAATTGAATTCGAGCTGCGCCGCATCCCCAACGTAAGTTCAGTTCACCATACGCACATCTGGTCGCTCGATGGTGAACATCATGTTTTTACTACACACCTTAAGATTGGTCCGGTAAATGGCCTGGCTGCATTGCTGGCAATTAAGAAGCAGGCAAAGGATGTGCTTAAGAAGTATGCCTTTGAACACTACACCATAGAAACAGAGTTTGACGAGGAGACTTGCGGATTAATTGAAAAGGATTGATCTGCGTTTACAACGGCATAAACAGCTTTCACCGTCTCCCAGAGAAGTCATCATTTCACGATCTTTTTCGCCATCCACGAACTAACAGCAGTAGTATAAAACACGATGCTGATTGAACTTGCCGGCATCAGTATAGCCGCTATCACAGGTAGTAGCTCGCCCTGAGCGGCATAAAAGAGTCCTGCGATATTGTACATGATGGAAAGAACAAAACTTCCATAGATGATTTTCTTTTGGGAAGCACTGTAGGCTAAAAGTCTGTCAAGAACAGGGAATTGCCTCCCCTCAAGGATCACATCACAGCCTGGAGAAAAATTATTCACGTCGTCGGTCACGGCAATTCCGGCATCACTCTGCTGTAAAGCACCGGCGTCATTCAGTCCGTCGCCTACCATTATCACTTTGTGTCCCTGGTTTTGAAGAGCCTTTATGTATGAGAGTTTATCTGAAGGACTCTGATCAAAGAGCATCTCTGTATTATCTCCAAATATACCGCGAAGGTACCTGTGTTCTCCGCTGTTGTCGCCGGATAACACTACCAGCCTGTATTTCTTCTGAAGTTGTTTTATGAGAGGCGTTAAGCCCTTCCGGTAAGGACTCTTAACTGTGTAATGGCCGGCCACTTCGTTGTTGAAGGACACAAAAACCGAGCTGCCATTGGCTTTTTGCCACGGATCGGCACATACAAATGCTTCTGATCCCATTTTTATTTCCACTCCTCCTATAAATCCGCTGCTGCCTTTTCCCTTGAGTTCTCTGTAGTTTTTTACAGCAAGCAATTTCGACTGGGGCAGCTGCGCGAACAGTGCTTTGCTCAGCGGATGATTCGACTGCGCCGCTAAGGACCTTATCACCTGCATTTCTGATGGTGCCAGCATCCGGCCTTTATAGGATACGGCTGCTTCTTTCTGCAGACTAAGTGTACCGGTTTTGTCAAAAACAATTATGTCAGCAGCCGAAATATCTTCAAGCACTGCAGAGTTCTTCACAAAGAATCCCTGCTTCTGTAATCTTGCCAGCATATTGCCATTGGTAAAAGTGGCTGAGAGCAGCAGGGCGCACGGACAGGCAATGATAAGGATGGCTGTTACGGCATCCCACACCTTTGTGCTGTCGTTTCGCAGCCAGTACATGGCAGATAAAAACGCGATACTAAAAAGAACATAGGTGAAATACCTGCTGATACGATGGACAAAAGAAACCCTCTTTTCTTCCTTGCTTTTTTTAAAGACATCGTTATTCCAGAGCTGAGTGAGGTAACTCTGTGATACTCCTTTAACGATCTCCAGTTCAATAGCGGCTCCCACCTGTTTTCCTCCCGCATAAATGATCTCGCCAATTACCTTCTCAGTTGGCAAGGCTTCACCGGTCACAAAACTGTAATCAATATTGGCTTTGCCCATAAACAGTATCCCGTCAGCGGGAATGATCTCCTGGCTGTGAATACGTATGCGGTCGCCTTTTTTCAGATCTGAGACTGGTTTCTGCGTCTCGGTATCCCCATTGATCACAGTTACCCCTATCGGAAAATAAGAGGTGTAGTCACGGTCAAAGGTCAGACTCTGGTAGGTCCTGTCCTGGAAGTAGCGGCCAATAAGCATAAAAAACACAATGCCGGCCATTGAGTCGAGGTAACCGGCACCGGTAAATGTTCCGATCTCATATATACTACGGCCAAAGGTCATCACTATGGCAAGAGCTATGGGTGCATCAATGTTCAGAAACTTCTGACGCAGGCCCTTCCACGCTGAGACAAAAAATTCGGAGGCGCAGTAAAAAAATACAGGCAGGGATAAAGCAAGATTGACAAAACTGAAAAGCTCCTGGAGTTTCTTCTCGGGAAGATCAACCGAGGCCAGGTATTCAGGAAAACTTAGCAGCATAATATTACCGAAACAGAAGCCGGCAATTCCTATTTTGTAGATCCGCGATCGGTCGTGCTTTTTGATCTTGCTGTTGCCAAGATCTTTCAGGCTGATGTGCGGTTCATAACCAACACGTGTAAGAAGTTCCGCCACAGCTCGCAGTGAAGTTTTACCGGTGTCAAACACAATGGTTACTTCTCTTTTCAGGAAATTTGTCTGTGACCTTATTATTCCTGCGTTTATTTTAGGAAGCTGCTCAAGCAGCCATATGCAGCTGCTGCAATGCATCTGCGGTAAATAAAAGATCACATGCCTTTGTGTTCCCTGCTCAAAGTGAATAAGCTTACGCGCTATCTCTTCATTGTCGAGAAATGCGAATTTGCCCTCGCGGACCTTTATTTTTTGTGTAAGTCCTGGATTTTTTTCAATGTCGTAATATTCACAAAGTCCACTCTCATTTAGGATCTCAAACACCATTTTGCAGCCCTGGCAGCAAAATACCTTATCCTGCGATTTAATTTCTTCAATACAATCTTCTCCGCAATGGTAACAGGCGGTTTTTTTTGGAATTTCAACAGCAGATCTCATAGTATAATTCGGGTCCAGACCCCGAAAGGAAATAAACTTTTGTCAAAAGTAGCGACCGGCTTTTTTACCAGGTCTGATGAGGGTCAGTGCCGGTGCTGACTTTGGTCATGACTGGATTTTTTACCGGGAGGTATTTTTGCAGCATGGAATCTATGGAGAAGGAAGCCTTTAATTCATTGGTAAAGTCGATCCGCTGCGACTTTGTGAAAGGGAGTCTGATGGAAAACGAGGTGGATGCTGATCCGCTAAAACAGTTCTCTGTATGGCTTGATCAGGCATTCAGAAATGGTAACAGTTTGGCGAATGCAATGACGCTGTCAACCGTTGACACTGAAGGCATGCCCTCTTCGCGGGTGATGCTGCTGCGTGACGTAAGCAGCGGAGGCTTCACTTTTTTTACCAATTATCATAGCAAGAAGGGAAAGGATCTTACAAAAAACAACAAGGCATCCATTTTATTTTTCTGGCCTGAGCTTGAGAGACAGGTAAGAGTGCAGGGCCTGGTATCATTGTTGCCTGAAAAGGAGTCGGAGGACTATTTCCGCTCACGCCCCTTTGAAAGTCAGGTAGGGGCCTGGGTTTCGCAGCAAAGTGAAGTTGTTGAAGACCGGGCCGAGATGGATCGTGTTTATGAACGTTTGTCGCTGATGTATAAAGATCGGCAGGTGCCGAAGCCACCTCACTGGGGTGGATTGGTGCTGGTGCCCCTGGTTATTGAATTCTGGCAGGGGAGGGCAGGGCGGCTGCACGACAGGTTACAGTACCGGAGTGATGGGGGAGTGTGGGTGATGGAGAGGTTAATGCCTTAGTTCACGGCAGCTTGCTGAATTTTCGCAACAAACGGCTCGCAAGGCCCGGCGTGCATGCAAGGGTTGACTGGTAGCACTTAGTTTTTAATATTTAATATTTCAATCTTTCTTTTCCCCACTCTTTTTCTTCCTGATATTTCCTATCACGTTGATCAGGGTACTTACTATCGATGCCCCTTTTCCAACCGGTCCTGTTTTGGCACCGAGATAGCCTGAGAAGCCGCTGGCCGCGATCTTCAGAATGTCGATGCCTGTTTTTTTGTCCTTTGCAATGTCGTGCAGGATGGTTTTTACAAGGCTTGAAGGTCGGAGGCTGCTTGAGGCTTGTTCAATCAGAAGCGACTCGTAAACTTCTCTTTTTGCTTTTAGAGAAAGAAGTTTTTCCTGGAGCTGCTGCTCGCTGGTTATTGATCCCTTTTTCATGGTTTGTTCTTGTCGTCAGCCAGCATACCGGCGATGATCCTGTCGCGCAGGGGTTTCTGAATCAGCTTGTCGCCAAAGAACAGAAACAGCAAAAACAGAATAATATATAAGCCACCCAGCGCCAGAAATCCCAGCGCGTTGTTCTGAAGCAGATCACCAAGATATAATCCGGCACTTAAACTAAGCGTAATCAGCACAAAGCTGCCGATACATATAAGCAGCAGAAGGGAGGCTAATTTTGCTATTGCTCTGGCGGCCCGCTGAGTGAGTTCAAGTTGAATGATCTCGGCCTGAAGTTTAAGGTATTCCCTGAAGCTGGCGGCAAGCCTGCCTAATTCACTTTGCTCTGTCATAATTGTTGGTTAAACAGGGTCGTTTTTTTCCGGGTCGTTTTTTCCGGTGTATTTGTCAGTGAACTCCCGTAGCTTGCTTTTAAGTTCTTCAGCCAGGTCGCCCGAGCCTTCAAATACGCGCTCGCGTGTTTCACTTCCCTTTGCAGGGGCAAAAAGTACCCCTATGGCCGCACCAATTGCCACGCCTACCAATAAAGCCCCAATTAGCTTGCCGTTTTCCTGCGATGATGATTGTGAGATCATGTTTTTGAATTTTTAATTGTTATTAAAATATCCCTGTTTTTATGTCTTTTTATTTTTCCGGAAGACCAGCAGTGGCACGTTCGGTTTAAGGGCAAGCTCGGCTGCCTTACTTGACAGGAAAAGCTTCTCGAACCAGCTTCTGTTTTGTTTGGTAAAGAGCACAAGTACAGAGGGTTTGTCTTTAATTACATCTTTGTTTATGTGTTTTGCCAATGTTTCCTCAACACTCAGCCTTCTGAAATTAAAATTGATACCCGGAGCTTTGAATTTTTCAACGCGCTTCTCCATCTTTTTTACATTAAGAGGCTCCATCAGCAGGTAGTCGTAGTAATACACTTCGGTTCTGGCTTTTAGTGTTTGTGCAAACAATTGCACTTTCTTCAGTTCTGTGGAAAGCGACTCCATATCTGTTGAATAGAAAAGGGTCTTTACCGGACGCACACGGTAACGTTCAGGCACCACGATCACAGGTACAGGCGAGGTGGTGAGCAGATCTGTGGCCACAGTGCCAATAAGTTTTTTTACAGCACCGCCTCCCCTGGTGCCCAGACAGATAAGATCTGCTTTAACCGCTTTGGCAGCGGCAATCGTGCTTTCTGCAATGCGTGTGCCGGTTTCCACCTTGTATTTAAAGTTCCCTGCCACTTTCCCGGAAGCCTGGAAAACCTTCTGAACAAAGGCCGCCAGCCGGTCCTCGGCTTCGCTTAGCTTGTCTTTTTCAAAATTCCTGAAACGCTGATCGTTCCAGGAAGTTGGTTTCATCACTTCAACAACGTAATAAAATACAAGGTTGTAGTTTCCCTGCAGCGCCAGCTGCATAGCAAAGCGAATGCCGGATTTTGAATTTGTGGAAAGGTCTGTTGTTACCAGGACTGTTTTCATGATGCAATATTAAGGTTCTTTTCGTCCAACGCGATATGACCTCAGTCAGTTAATGCTGTATTTCAGGTGACTAAGATCACTTCCGGAATTGACTGAACTCAAATATAATACAATTTAAATTGTAGAGATTTGTATAAAATATTATGCCATGACACCTCTCGAAAGTCTTTATTATGCTATTGGCGAACTGGCTTATGCCATTGCCTGTGCAGATGGAACCATTCAGCAGGAAGAACGAATGAAATTCAATGAAATGGTGACCAAACAGCTGGATTTTCATAATCATGGCTTTGATATTTCCTCAATTATATTCCAGATCATGGTGCGCGATAAGGCTTCTCTGCCGGACTCGTACCATTGGGCCATAAAGGAGATCAAACTAAACAGCCACTACCTCAGCCCGCGGCTTAAAAGGTGTTTTATCACCGTAATGGAAAAGGTGGCTGCTGCTTTTCCTCCCGTAACCATTGAGGAAAAAGCGCTGATTGACAAGTTTAGGGAGGATATTGAACCTCTGGAAGGCGACCCGGTTTATTATGAAAGCTGAGATCAGCCGTCCATTTATACAAAGAAAGCCTTACAGGTTGACCTTAATTCCAGAGATACATTACGACATTTTCAACTTATTACCCGCCATGTGGCAACGCCAATTTTAATTTTTTTTTATGCAAACTATACTGATTGCCACCGATTTTTCTGAACCTGCACAAAATGCCGCCGATTATGCAATTGCGCTCGCTGGCTTTCTTGCAGCAAGAACCATACTTGTACATGTGTACAAAGATCCTTTCAGTGGTCCGGGCATATCCGATCCTGCAAAGAACAGTGCGCTTTTGAAGTCTGAACTAAGTAGCAGGCTGGCCGAAGAAAAAGACCGTCTTATAAAAACCGCCGCAATACAACCAGATCTTACCGCCTTGGTCGCAGAAGGAGATCCTGCTGAGGTTATTGGCAGCCTGTGCAGCCGGGAGGGAGTTGACCTTGTGGTGGCAGGAATGGAGGGGGCTTCAGGGATCTTAAAAAAATACATACTGGGCAGCACAGCACTTACACTTTCTGAAAAACTTGTGGTTCCTACCTTGCTGGTACCTTTCAGCTGCAGATTTAATAAGATCAGAAGCATCACTTTTGCCTGCGACCTTGATTTTGAAGAAGGATCTTCTGTACTTTTATCCGCAAAAGCCCTTGCTGCCAATTTTGACGCTTCTCTTGAAATACTGAATGTAAGGGTGGGCTTGGGGGAACGTGAGTACGTTTCGGAAGAGTTGCAGGTGTATATTGATGAAAAGCTGGATGGTATAGAACATTCAACTATGCTGATACATAACGACAATCCTGTTCACAGTCTTATTAAATACCTGAACGCTGCCAGCACCGACCTGGTACTGCTGCATCCCAAAAAACACAATCTTTTTAAACGGCTTTTGAGATCTGGTGTTACCGAAAAGCTGGTTTACGAGGTTAAATTACCGATGCTGCTGATAAGGTAGATGATTTAGCGCAAAGACAGGCCTGAACAATGCTGAGTCTGCAGCATCTTGAGGCTCACAGGGATCAAATGGGCAATATAGCAGGAGGAGTGGGCAATGATATTACGGCTGCGCCTACTGCTACGCTGTCGCGATAAGTGATGCGTTGTTTTCAACGGATCTTCTTCAGTATTTCCGCTGTAGTATTTTCCGAGTGTCTGTCAGTGTGTCGTGCTTCACTCTTTTCCCCCGCGGTCCTGCAGGTCACTGAATGTAAGTAAAGGAATATTACTTCTGAATGCCATTTTTTTACTGGCCGAACGGGTAAATATTTTTTCAAGCAGCGGTTTGTCGTGCGGCACCATAGCCACAATATCGGCATCGTGCTGCTGAGCGAAGGTGGTAATACCCCTTACCACATCAGGGTCTGTTACAGTGTGGAAACTGTGCCGGCTGCCTTTCAGCGCGTTCTCGATCTTTAGGCCTTCGTAAGCTTTTTCAAAATCGGGAATTTCACCGGCATTTTTAAATACATGCAGAATCAGGATCTCAGCGTTGAAGCTGGTGGCTATCTTGCGCAGCTCGGAAATTATTGTTTTGTTTTTCAGTGGTGCAAAATCGCTCGCAAAAACTATCTTTTTGATGTCCCTGTATTTTTGTTTTTCATGGATACACAGCACCGGAACAGGTGAATGTCGTACCAGACCAGTGGTAACGGTTCCGAAGATCTGATCGCTAAGATCGGTTTCGCGGCGCATGCCGGTAACGATAAGACCAGCGTGAAGTTTTTCTGCATAAAATACCAGGTCATCGGCGGCCAGACCAATTGTGCAGAGATACTCCACATTCAGATCTTCATTTTTTTCTATCAGTTTTTTGCCTATCCTTTTTATCTTCGCCAGCGCTGTTTTTTTAAGCTCTGTGAGTGTGTCCGGATCTGCGGGAGGAGACAGCATTGGGTGAACTGCATGGAAAATAACGAGTTTTGCGCCAGTTGTGGCTGCAATTTGTGCTGCAAACTCAATTGCCTGTTTTGAGGCGGTGTTGAGATCGGTGGCTGCTATAATGGTTCTCATAAAATTTAAAGATATATTTTTTTACAAACTTATGCAGGCGGGCAGAGGTTATTCTGATCAGGGTCAGACCCCGATATGACATTGCTCATGTGTGGAGCCGTAGATCAAAGATGCCAAAATGTTTGAAATAAGACCGTAGATTTGCAATAAGATATTAATATTGCATTTTCTGTTGACCTTGAAAATTTTAGCAAGTGGACGCCCGCTCTCCACAGAAGTTTTTTATATTTCGATAAAATTTAAATGAAGACAATTCTCCTCATTGAAGATAACACCGATGTTCGCGAAAATACCGCAGAGATCCTGGAACTGGCTAATTACAAAGTTCTGCAGGCTGCCAATGGCAGAGAAGGGGTGGAGATAGCTCAGAACAACAAGCCTGATCTTATAATATGCGATATTATGATGCCGGTGCTTGATGGTTACGGCGTAATCCATTTGCTGAACAAGAATCCAGATACTGCCAGCATTCCCTTTATTTTTCTCACCGCCAAAAGCGAGCGAACCGATTTCAGAAAAGGCATGGAGATGGGGGCGGATGACTATATCAGCAAACCTTTTGACGATATTGAGCTACTGAACGCTATCGAAAGACGTCTGAAAAAAAGCGAAATGCTTAAGGCCGAGTTTTCTAAAAATGTGGAAGGACTCAATAGATTTTTTGATGAGGCACAGAAAGTGGCCGACCTTAAAAATCTGTCAGCCGACCGAAGGATCAAGACGTTCAGAAAAAAGGATATCATCTTCAGCGAAGGCAATAGTCCTATTTACCTGTATTTTCTCGCAAAAGGCCGTGTGGCTGTTTCTCGCGCGCATGAATACGGAAAAGAGCTCATAACCACACTCTACAAAGAAGGTGATTTTTTCGGCTACACTGCTCTGCTTGAAGGAGATCTTTATTCTGAGACCGCAGAGGCGATGGAAGACTCGGAGGTTTGCCTCATTCCTAAAGAGGACTTCCTCTCGCTGATGTATAGCAATATGAATGTGATGAAGTCATTTGTGAAGATGCTTGCAGATAACATTCAGGAAAAAGAGAAACAATTGCTGAACCTGGCTTACAGCACGGTGCGCAAGCGGGTGGCAGAAGCGCTGGTGCTGCTTCACAACCGTTATGCCGCCGCAGAGGATAAGAAGTTTACGATAGCCATAGCCCGTGCCGACCTTGCCAATATTGTTGGAACCGCCACCGAATCATTGATACGCACTCTCAGTGATTTTAAAGAGGAGGGAATGGTTGAAATGAAAGGAACAAACATCACTATCACCGCACTCGAAAAACTGAAAAAGCTTAAGGGTTGAGTCGCTGCTTTTTTTTGCAACCTGCGCGCGATTACAGCGAACACAAGCTGATAAAAGTCATTTTGCAGGTTGGTTTTACTCATAAGCCGCTTCAGGGGAAGAAGGTATTTTTAAAAAAAAAATAATTATGCCCGGTGTTTTAAGTCCTTCAAAGATCGAAAAGTTATTGCAGAACGAGGCCATTGGTCGTATTGGCTGTATGTTTGAAGGCAAGATATACGTTGTGCCTATCAATTATGGTTATGACGGGAAATATTTGTACGCGCACTCCAAAGAAGGATTGAAGATCGAGATCATGAGAGCAAACCCGGAGGTGTGCTTCGAGATTGACCGCTGGGAGGAAGATGGCAGCTGGAAAAGTGTAATACTCTGGGGTACTTTTGAGGAAGTTAAAACCATAAAGAACCAGCGCGCTGCAATGAAAGTTTTTGCCGAACAGATGGCCCGCCTGATCCCTAATTACCGTTCAATGCCGTCTCACGGCTTTGTGCGCGGCAGTAAAAAAGAATCTGACCCTTTTAAGTCTGTTGTATTTCGTATCAGGGTGGGGGAAAAAACAGGCAGGTACGAAGATAAATAGAACAGTTTGTAAAAGCGATGTGCTGCTCTGGAGCCCTGCGGAGCATTTTTTATCAGTGATACAAAACACTGCTTCAGACGTTTTGCCAAAAATAATTCTTCAACATTAACTTGGCTGTTTCTTAAAGTTTTCAGGATGTTGATTCAGGGTTTACCCTGAGCGCATGTATGCAAGCCGTTAGGAGGTTCGGGTGTATCCTGCGGGTTTGGCGATTTGATCTTTTTTTTTGCGAATGTTGTAGAGATAAGGCGTGCAGATGGTGTGGCAGGTACTCCAGGCTGATATTTGCACTGAAATACGTGCTAGCAACTTTGAAGATCTGAACATCACATCTGGGTAAATTTTCTCTTCAGTACCTGAAGCGTTGATGTAAATACAGCATATTGATTAATTTCGTGCCGTTCTTATGACCCGTACCTATACGATTTTGGTGGTTGATGATGACCATGACGACCAGCAGTTCTTCAGCGAGGCTCTACAGGCCCAAAGTTCAGTGACCTACAGTTTAAAATCAGTTCATAACGGCCGGCAAGCTCTTGAATATCTTGCTACCGGTGTAGTCCCCGATTTTATAGTACTCGACCTGAACATGCCGGTTCTTGACGGACATTCGCTTTTAAAGATCCTTAATCTCTCGCCAGCGTATCGACACATTCCTGTTTTTGTGTTAACTACCAGCAGCGTTGAGTCAGATATTATGAAATGCAAACAAATGGGTTGCAGGAGATTTTTCACCAAACCGGTGGCTTTATCCGATCTTGTTGTGATTGCAGGTGAGATGCTGCGTCTGATCCGCTGCGGGTAGTAGCATAGGTGGTTGCTTATTATCTCTGAAAAACTCTAAGTCTGTCAGGTAGAACCAGAACCTGCTGCAGAATTTTCCCGGTTGCGCAGTCTCTTTTGTTCATGGGCCAGGAACTTCGAATCCGCGTAAAAAGTTCCGAATGGTAAAAAGGAAGCCAGCTGCAGCCACCATGTGGTCTTCCAGAATCTCCAGCCATATTTGTGTGCTGCGTAAAATGTGTAAAGAACATACAGCACAAAAAGTGCCCCGTGGATACTTCCCGTAACCTGCACCATTGCAGGTTTATGCAGCATGTATTTAAGTGGCATGGCAATGATCAGCAAAACAAGCAAAGAAAGTCCCTCAAGAAAAGCAAGCAAACGAAGCCTGCCTATGGTGTCGGATAGGATTGTACGCATAAAGAGCGGTTAGTGTTAAGTACGGCAATATAGTGATTTAATGTGGCCGGCTTGCCGCTGATATGAGTACGATCACTAACCATTCTGACCTGTGTCAGTTTTTGCGGGACCTGACTCAGTTACTTTTGTTCACAGCAATGAAAACAATCCTCGTTCCAACCGATTTCTCAAAAGGCGCTGAAGCAGCGCTGGATTTCGCCATCCAAACCGCCCGACAACAAAAAGCCCGCTTGCTTCTTTTTAACGCATTTAGCGGCCGGCTTCCCTATAGCTCTCTTCCTTACGAATTAATTGCTGAGGAAAGTCGCCGTACTGCCTCTGGGGTTGAGAAACAAATGCAATCCCTCTGTCTGAAGATCGACTATGCCGGTGATGTTCAGTACGATTTTATCCTGAAAGAAGGTCCGGCAATAGCCTCAATCCTTAAAATCGCGAATGATTACGATATTGACCTTATTGTGATGGGTACCCGGGGTGAAAGCAGAGTGCTGGATATGCTGATGGGGTCTACTACCAGTGGTGTTATTGCCGAAGCATCTTGTCCGGTAATTGCTGTACCGCCGCACGTGTTTTTTAACAACACATTAAAGAAGATCACTTACGCAAGCAATTTGCTTGAGACCGATATTGAAGCCATCAGATCGGTTGTTGAACTGGCCAGGCCTGTAAACGCAATAGTTAGTATTCTTCACGTGGCAGACCCTGGTGCTGAGCCGGAGATGGAAGTAAAACGGCTAAATGAATTTATGGATCTTGTTGAGAAACGTATCGCCTACAGTCGTTTTTCCTGTGAACTGCTTTCCGGAAAAACTCCCATTGAGGCACTGCAGGATTATATGATTGCCAGGAAATCTGATGTGCTGGTGCTTTCTACTGCGCGACGCAATCTTATGCAGAAACTTTTTGCAGGAAGTATCACTAAAGACCTGATAAAAGACGCTCCCGTGCCGGTAATAGCGTTTCATCACCGCAAACACAGCAAGGTTCGTTTGTATATTTAATTTAACAACTATAAAAATTCTCTATGATCAACTCTCCAACGATTGCCCAAAAGTTTTATCAGAACATCGGAAAACTGTTTTACGCCATTGCTTTTGCCGATGGCAAGGTACATGATAAGGAATTCGACAGTCTGAAAAAGCTGGTAAGTGAAGACTGGCTTAACAACGATCATAACACAGATATGTTCGGATCAGACGCTGTATTCCAGGTAGAAATAGTGTTCGACTGGCTGAGGAATGAATATTCAAGCGCCAAAGGCTGCATTGATCAGTTCATTGAATATTATGAGTCGCATACCAGCATGTTCAGCCCCGAAGTCCGCAACAGGATCTGGAAGTCCGCACTGGCAATAGCATCAGCGTATGCCGGCAGAAACAAGTCAGAACTTGTAATGCTCAACAGGCTGCGTGCCGTTATGAAACCTGCTGTTGAACAGGGTTAATAGCCGGATTTGTACTATCTTCAGCTTTTAATCTGTTTATGAAAGGATCACTTAGTCTTGGCCGCGTGGCTGGTATCAGCGTCTTTATCCACTGGAGTTTTTTGCTGCTTATAGGTTATATTGTTTTCAGCAGTTACAGAGCGGGGCAGGATGCTGTTCAAACCCTGTGGTCGGTGGGATTTGTGTTAAGTATCTTTCTTACTGTTTATCTCCATGAGATGGGGCACGCCCTGGCGGCCAGAAGATACGGCATAGCAACAAGAGATATAACCCTGTTGCCGATAGGCGGACTGGCACGACTTGAGCGTTTTCCTGAAAAGCCTGTACAGGAGCTGGTTGTGGCGCTTGCCGGACCTGCCGTAAATGTGGTTATCGCAATTATTGTTGCTGTATTTATTAAGTTCCCGGCTGTTGATGAGATGGATGGTTTTGTGACCGGCGAAGTGAACGCCTCCACTTTTTTCTTCAATTTTATGGTGGTGAATGTGTGGCTGGTGATCTTTAATCTGATCCCCGCCTTTCCCATGGATGGCGGCCGGGTGCTGCGTTCGCTGCTGGCCATGCGTTTGCAGCGGCACGTGGCCACAAAGGTAGCCGCAAGTATAGGGCAGGTGCTTGCCATTGGATTTGTTATTGCGGGTTTTTATCTGAATCCGTTCCTGGTGATCATAGGCATCTTTATTTTTGTTGCTGCCCGGGGCGAATCTGAACAGGTGAGTAATCAGTTCCTTTTACATGGCAGCAAAGTTCGCGATGCAGTGATGAAGGAGACCCCTGCGCTCAACGCACAGAGTCCGGTAAAAGATGCAGTTGATAAATTGCTGGCCGGGCAGGCTAAAAATTTTCTAATAACCGAGAATGGTGAACCGGTGGGATCACTCGGCAGAAATGAGCTGATCAGCGCTTTGGCCGAAGGTCGGCAGGCTGAATCGCTGGCGAGTGTAATGAACCGTAACCTTGTGTTCCTCGACGGAAACATGCCGCTGGAAGAAGCCTGGAAAAAAAGTCTTGTTGACGCCCCGCCGCTCATGCTGGTGCGTGAGAACGGCAGGCTTACAGGTGTACTCGATACCGAAAACATCCGCGAGTACATAATGGTGCGCGACGCGCTGGCCAAAAGCAATCAATAATGCCGGTACAGCCGTTGTGCTGTACCATGCTCTTGTTTACCTGCGTTTTTATAACGACTTTCACCCAATACAACAAAAAGTTTAGATGCAGTTATTTAAGGAGTTTAAGTCCTTCGCCATGAAGGGCAGCATTGTTGACCTGGCAATAGGTATCATTATAGGGGCCGCCTTCAGCAGAATAGTTTCTTCACTGGTTAACGATATTATTACCCCGGCATTACTCGACCCCGCGCTTAAGGCAGCGAATCTCAGTGAACTGAATAAGCTTGTTATTCCGGGCACAGGGATAAAATACGGCAACTTTATCTCGGAGGTCCTTTCCTTCCTCATCGTGGCATTCAGCCTCTTTATCATTGTGCGGTTCATCAACCGCGAATCAAGACGGAAAAAAGCCGCAGCCCAGCCGGTCGCGCCTCCTGCGTTAACCCTTTCAGAACAGTTGCTTACCGAAATTCGCGACAATACCCGCAAAACACAGGTATAAAAAAAAAGGAAGAGCGGGGAACAATAAACAAAACCGCTCTTCCTGATGCCACAACAAATTCGCTTGTGTTAGTTAGCAGGTTGTGACAACTCAAATTTAGAAAATTTACTCAGCGGCGCGACCTGAAACACCATTTTAGTTGTTAAGATCATTTAAATTATCATAACCATTTCAAAATCATGGTGTCGTAAAAAAGCAGGTGTTTTACGGTACAGCAATCATTTCGTATGTTGCGGTGATTTAGAAGAAGCACATTGAACAAGATCATAAGGGTATTAAAGTACAGGTTTAACCTTGATGAAGACAAAGCCAAGGAAGAGGAGATCATTTCTTCCATCAGCAGGAACGTCGAATTCAGGGGAACCAATCTGTGGGGATTGATCTTCGCCATTTTTATCGCATCAATCGGCCTCAACGTAAACTCCACAGCAGTTGTGATCGGAGCCATGCTTATTTCCCCGCTGATGGGGCCTATCATAGGCTTGGGGCTGGGCGCCGGAACTTTCGACCTGAAGTTCATAAGGTACGCGCTAAAAAACCTTTTTGTGGCGGCAGCCATCAGTATCCTCACCTCAGCAGTATATTTCTATCTGAGTCCGATCAAGGAGCCACAATCAGAGCTGATTGCCCGCACCGCGCCAACCATATGGGATGTGCTTATTGCGCTTTTTGGCGGCCTTGCAGGTATTGTTGCCAGTACGCGCAAAAACATCAGTAATACCATTCCCGGTGTAGCCATTGCCACGGCTCTGATGCCCCCTCTTTGTACCGCAGGTTTTGGTATTGCCAGAGGCGACTTTATGTTTTTCGCCGGTGCATTCTACCTTTTTATTATCAATTCAGTATTTATTGCTGTTTCAGCCTTTCTGATCGTAAGGTTCCTGAAATTTAAACCGGCACCTCTGGCAAATCCGCTTTATGAAAAAACCATCCGGCGATATGTTTGGCTGATCGCTATTCTCACCATTCTTCCCAGTCTTTTTCTGGCCTACAGGTTTGTGGAAAAAGAACTTTTTATGCAAAAGGTGGAAAAGTTCGTGGAGTCAGAAGTCACCGGACAGAACCTGATCGTGATAAGCAAGCACCTTGATCCGGTAAGGAAAAACATAAGCATGGTTGTGTACAGCGACAGTATGATCGAAAATCTGCAGGCGAGACTAAACGTTGCCAAAGATGGTTTTGGTCTTGAAAATTCCAGCCTCAGGGTAATGCAGACACAGGGAAATAGTCTGGGGCGGCAGGATTGGGATTCATTGCGCAAAGGACTTACCTCTGAATTTGGTAAACAAACCGCTCTGTTGATGGAAAGAAACCGCACAATATCAAAATTGCAGGAGCAGGTTCACAACAGCAGTAAAAAAGACACCACTTTTGAAAAAGAGCTGAACATGCTGTTTGGACCGCTTCAGGAATTTGCGGTTGTTCCCGCACCTTTAATAATACCCGACGTTTCTGCCGACACCACTTTGCTGGTTTACTTAAAGAAGCCTAAACGAAGTAAGGGTCCTGATGTTAAAAAATTGCGGGAGTGGCTTCAGATCCGGCACCCCGGGCAGAAGGTCAGGATTATAGTTGACTGAATTTGGCTACGGTGAGCTGGCTTTCTTCCGCCAGTTTTTTTATCGAAGGAGGATTTTTAAAGGATGTTAACTGTTCAAGGAAGGAGTAAACGTTACTAACACCTATCAGGTTGTACATTGCCGTTGTGCTGCTTAACCCCACTTTTACAGTGAACTGGTTCTTGCCGTTGAGTTTCATAAACATATCCTCATCAGTAACGTCATCTCCAATGGCAAGAACAAAATCATAATTGCCCTTTTCAATAATTGAGCCGGCCATAGTGCCTTTGTTGTGGCTGCTGTTCTTTACTTCCACTATTTTATTGCCTTCCATAATTGTGTAACGGTTGGCCGGGTTGCAGGCAACCAGGTCACGCACAATGGCAGCAAGTGTATCTGCTTCGTTCATGTCTTTGGCCTGGCGGTAATGCCAGGTGAGCGAATGGTTCTTCTCTTCAATAAAGGTGCCGGGAATGTATTGTACATATTTCTGAAAGATGGTTTTGACCTCGGGTTTCCAACCTTCGCTGCCGTTATCCGGGCCAATCCATTCACCATTGCTGTCGCGGTAAAAACCTCCGTGTTCGGCTACCAGATCAACCGGTATCTCTCCAAACCATTTTGACAGGCTGTTTTTATCTCTTCCGCTGATGATCACCACTTTGTTACGTTCGTTCAATGCCAGCTCCTTAAGCATGGCAAGCATCTTTTTTTCCGGAGCTGCTTCCTCCGGTGTGTCATAAAAGGGCGACAGGGTCCCGTCATAATCCAGCAGGATCAGACGTTGCTCTGATCTTTTATAATTATCAAACAATTCAAGCCGTTCGTCATAGGTCATGATCCTTATCTGCGAGTTGATGTTCATGTTTCTATTGGTTCTTAAATCGGTTAAAAAATCATTGGTCCATTTTACCACATCATTTGCCTGCAGGTGTTCCTGCATGCGGGTGATGGCATCGCGCTGCTCTGATTCGGGAAGTGAGAGGGCCTTGAGCATGGCATTTTTCATCATCGCAAGATCATTGGGATTAACTATCATGGCGCCTTCGAGTTCATTGGCCGACCCTGCGAATTCACTGAGTATAAGCACCCCCTGCTTGTCCTGCCTCGATGCCACGAATTCTTTGGCTACAAGATTCATTCCGTCGCGTAATGGCGTTACAAGCGCCACATCACAGCCTGTATAGAAGCTCATGAGCTGGTAAAAGGTGAGGTGGCTGTACTGATAAATAATAGGCTGCCACTGAACATTTCCATAAATGCCATTGATGTGACTAACCTGCTCTTCTATCAGCCTGCGTCTTTCTGCGTATTTCTGATGTTTGTCGCGGGAAGGTACTACGTTAATGATAAATACCACCTTCTGCCTGATCTCCGTTCTTTCATTCAGAAGTTCTTCATAGGCCTGCAGCCTGTTAAGCACTCCCTTGGTGTAATCAAGTCTGTCAACTGAAAAAATTATCTTTTTGTTTCTGTACCTTGCCTGTATCTGCTGCCGCTGGGTGCGCACTGCCTTTAGGTTGCAGGCCTCGTTAAACCGTTTGTAATCAATGCTTATCGGATAGTCTTTTATCAGCACCGCATTGTCATGGTACTGTGCATGAAGTTTGTTGTTTACATCAATGCCAAGAAAGTATGAAAGAGAATTCCTGAAATGATCAACGTACTCGGCGGTATGAAATCCCACAACATCAGAACGCAGCAGGCTGCACAACATATCGTTGCGCCAGTTCTCCGGCAATAATTTCAGAATTTCGTAACTGGGAAAAGGAATGTGAAGGAAAAATCCCACACCTACACCCTTGCATTTTTGTTTAAGCATGCCCGGCAGCAACATCAGGTGATAGTCGTGAACCCACACTATATCATTGGGCTGGATGATGCCGGCCAGGTGGCTGGCGAACTGTTCATTCACCTCCTTGTAAGCCCTGTAATTCTCCTCCTTGTATTCGGTGTAGGAAGGGAAATAATGAAAGAGCGGCCACAAGGTGGTATTTGAAAAGCCGTTGTAGTACTTACGTTCAAGATTTTTATCGAGAAATACCGGTGAAATGCCGTATTGCTGTTTGCCTATATTGTGCCGGTGCTGGTTCCATAGTTCGGCGCTGAAGTCGGCAGCCCCTACCCACACCACCTCGTTATCGCCTGTAAGCGACGAGTCGAGCGCGCTTACCAGTCCTCCGCTTGATTTTCTTATCTCAACCCCGTTCTTTTTCCGTTCAATTTTATAGGGTAACCGGTTTGATACAATGATCAGCCTGCCTTTTGTCATAATTCACTGTCTTTTACACTTCCTGCGAGCTGAGCAGGGCATCCTGCAAAGATACAAGCCTTTGTGCCGGGGCTCATTGATATAAGTCAATGCGCTAAAATGACTATATTGGGCCCCATGGGAGTTGATCTGGATAAATTTACACTGAAAGCAGGCTCGCTGTTTAGTTTAATGGAACCTGAACAGGCCCGCTATGCCCGTGAACACCTTTCTGTAAGATCCTTCAGAAATGGTTATGAACTCTACCGTAAGGGAAGTTATGCAAAGGGGGTTTATATTGTAAGGAAAGGAAAAATCAAAATTTCTTATATCAACGACGATGGTCGCGAAAGTATCATTTACGTGTATAAACGTGGAGAATATTTTGGTTACCGACCTCTTATTGCCGATGAACCTTATCCGGTGACCGCAACCGCGCTTGATAACTCAGAGGTGTTTTTTCTGCCAGCAGCTGTTTTTACCGAACTGCTTGAAAATTCCGAGTCTTTTGCCAGGCACCTGCTGGTGAACTTAAGCAGCGAATTTACTGTGTGGATCAATAAGATCACCGTTTTTGCCCAGTACGCTGTAAAACAAAGGGTGGCGCTTAGCC
>JAEZDS010000058.1 GCA_023433205.1 Bacteroidota bacterium | reverse complement strand
GTATTGGTGAGATCAAGACTTACAAATTCTTTGCCTGCATTTACGCTCCAGAAATACGCGCTTGTTTCTGAGGATGGATCTTCTTTTTTTAACTTCCAGCTTCGTGTAACATCACCGCCTGTTTTTGGATTTTCTACTTTGATGACCTTCGCGCCAAGCTCAGCGAAAAATTGTCCAGCCGATGGACCGGCCAGCACGCCCGCCAGCTCTATTACTTTCATATCTTTAAAAATATCACCGGGTAAAGACATGGTCAGCGGAGTTCGGCCCCTAGTTTTTCTTTGTAGTTCTTTATCAGCTTGTCCATCACCCCATCAATTTGTTTGTCGGTAAGGGTTGCTTCACGGTTAAGGAGCGTAAACCTTACCGCGTAAGACCGCTTATTGCCCAGTTTCTGGTCTTCGTAAATATCAAAGAGGTTTACTTCGCTGAGCAGTTTTTTTTCTGTGCTGAATGCCAGCTCTTCAACTTCGCTGTACTTAACCGATTTATCAAGCAGTAAAGCCAGGTCGCGGCGAACCGACGGAAAACGCGCTGGTTCTTCAAACTTTGTGGTAAAGGAGGCGGCGGCTTTCTGCAATTCATCAAGACTGATGCTGGCATAAAATACTTTCTGCCTGATGTCAAATTTTTTCAGCAAAGCTGGCTGTACCAAGCCAGTGTGGGCAAGGAACCGTTTTTTTACACTGTATTCAATACCGTAAACAAATTGTTCGTTGTTTAGCTGATCACTTTGAAAACGATTTACACCTGAGAGTTCAAATATTGACTGCAGCGCTGCGTTAAGGTAGTGCTGATCTGCTTCACGTTTTAACCCATGCGGATTCTCACTGAAAGCCGCACCGGTAACAAAAATGCTGATCCTTTTTTCTTCTTCGTACTGTTCGTTATTCTTGCGATAGATACGCCCGAGTTCGAACAATTTAAGGTCAGTCTGTTGCCTGTTGATATTATGGGCTACTGCTTCAAGTCCGCTAAAAAGCAGGTCGGCGCGCAAAACACCAAGCTCGCTGCTGAGTGGATTGAGCACTTTTGCCAGAGTTTCCTGAGAATTGTAATAATCAGCGTTGCTCAGCGACAATCCCATCATTTCTCTGAAGCCGGTAGCCGCGAGAAAATCGGCAATACGTTCAGGCAGGTTTTCACCTTTGTGTTGCTGAACAGAGGGGATACCATAACTGATGGTTTTGGCCGGCTCAACATTGTCGTAGCCATAAATGCGCAGCACCTCCTCTATAACGTCGGCTTCGCGTGTAACATCGTGTTTGTAGCGCGGAACAAAAAGCAGGAGACCGTCTGAGCCCTCGCTGTCTATTGTAATGCCAAGGCTCAGGATAATGTTCTTCATCCTTGCGCGGTCAATCTCTTTGCCTATAAGATCGCTGCAATTTCTGAAACTAAAGGCTACCCTGTGAGGAGGCAATGGGTCGGGATAAAGATCATAAACGGCCGAAGCGGTTCTTCCTCCTGCTATATGCAGTATTAAGTCGGTGGCGCGTTGTAATGCCACCACCGTCATTTCAGGATCGGTCCCCCTTTCAAAACGAAACGACGCGTCGGTCTTCAGCTGGTGAGCGCGGCTGCTTTTTCTGATGCTTTTGCTGTCGAAAAAAGCGCTTTCCAGAAAAATCTCCGTTGTAGTTGCGGTAACCCCGCTTTCTGCACCACCGAAAATGCCGGCAATACACAGCGGAGAGCTTTCGTCACATATCATCAGGTCGTCTTCAGACAAGTTGCGCTCAACACCATCCAGGGTGACAAATTTTTCAGCTTTTCCCGCTCTTCTTACAATGACTTCGTTGCCCTTTATTTTTGCAAGATCGAAGGCATGCAGGGGCTGACCCAGTTCATGCAACACAAAGTTGGTTGCATCCACAATGTTATTGATGGGCCTTACACCAATACTTCTGAGCCGGTTCTGCAGCCACTGCGGACTGTCTTTAACCTGTATGTCTTTAATTACAATACCGGAATATCTGCGACAAGCTTCGTGATCGGCAACTCTGATCTTAAGCGGAGAAGTTTGAGCCAACTCGTCAAAGTTATACAGTCCGCTTATTTTTGGTCGGTGCTGAGTACCGTTTTCAATGGTATTCAGCACGGCAGCCAGGTCACGCGCCACGCCAAGGTGCGATGCCGCGTCGCCACGATTGGGGGTTAATCCTATCTCAAAAACAAGATCGTGCTCAACTTTATAAAGATCTGCTACGGCCGATCCGGTTTTTGTGTCTTCAGGAAGAACAATAATGCCATCGTGGTCAGTACCAATTCCAATTTCATCTTCAGCGCAGATCATGCCTTCGCTTAGCTGTCCGCGGATCTTTGATTTTTTTATTTCAAAGGCCTCGCCGTTCTTTGGAAACAATTTTGTATTAATGGTGGCAACAACCACCTTCTGACCCGCAGCTACGTTAGGAGCGCCGCATACTATAGAAAGCGGAGTGCCGTCGCCAATATCAACTTTTGTTACACGGAGGCGATCGGCATCGGGATGTTTTTCACATTCAAGTACCTCCCCTACAACAAGACCTTTCAGTCCGCCGGGCAACGACTCAAATTCTTCAAGGCTTTCTACTTCAAGTCCACAGCCTGTGAGCAGCGACGAAATTTCTTCGGCTGTTTTTTCTACAGGCAGCAGCGTTGTAAGCCAGTTCAGTGAGATCTTCATAAAAATAAGGGCTAAAGATAGCTATATTTCCATGCTCACCGGGCCCTGCTGAGAGCTTATTCCAGCAGGAGTCTGCGAGTGGTCTGATGACCTGCATCGTCAACCATCTGCACAAAATACAAGCCTCTGGCCCAGTTGCCGCATGCTATTTTGGTGGTTTCTGCTGTAGAAGCACTGCTGTATATCACTGCACCATGAACGTTGGTGATCTTTAGCCTTCCATTCTTCACGCCTTTAAAAGTAATTTCGTTAAAAGCCGGATTAGGAAACATGGCCAGCTCCCCAAAATTGTTTTCAGGCAGCGAAACATCCAGGTTACAAACCAGCACCTGTACCATTGCAGTAGCCTTTTGCGGGCAGTTGGGGGCGTGTGCTGCTGTAACTGTGTAAATTGTATTCTGGAAAATGATGTACTGCGCAGGATTGGTAACCTGGCCACCAGGTTCAAAGGTGTAGCTGGTTGCGCCGGTTGCACTGATCTGGATTGTATCACCCTCGCAGGCAAATTCAGTTGAAGGAAGAATACTTAATGGAAAAGGCTGATTTACAATAATGGTCACCTGGTCGGTTTGCTGGCAGGGACCAATCTCTCCGGTGAGGAAATAGTTTGCACTGATGCCGGGAGTGAGCGCCACAGAGTTGCCCTGAATGCTGCCAGGACTTAGGGTGTATGCATTGGCCCCTGAAGCTGTAAACACAACAGTATCGCCCAGGCAGATGTTTGTTTTGGAAGCAGATAAATTAACAGAGAAGGAGGGGTTAACGGACAGGCTTACTGCAGCCGTGTTTGAACAGATGCCGTTACTTCCTGTAACTGTATAGTTCAGGGGCAGGCTTGCCGTAACCGCTTTGGCAGGTCCGGTAGTATTGCCGGGTACCCACGTGTACGTTATTGCGCCTGAAGCGGTGAGATTGACCGTCTGCGGGGCACAGATCAGGGTATTGCCACTGATACTTACTGCAGGCACTGAGGCAACCTGAACGGTGGTTGTTACAGGGCAACCGGTGTAGCTGCCGTTTGAGGTCAGCAATGTGACCGTATAATTTCCGGGACTGAGATTTTGAACCGGCGCGGCAGCTGTGGAAGTAAAACTTGTGCTGCCTGTAACTGACCAGAACCAGTTTTGAACCGGTCCAACAGGTGTGGCACTTAATGTGAGGGTTTGCGCAGCGCAGATAGTTGTTCCGCTAAGCTGTGCAGAAACCGGAGGAGGATTTGTCGCTTTTATATAGAGATAATATCTTCCAAGTGAACCGTAATCAGTGTAGTTGTTTGAGCCGCCGCCATCAATGGTAAAATAGTAGGTGCCTGGTGTAAGGTTAAGTCCGCGTTTGGCGTCGAGGCGGGTAAGGGTGGTATCAACGGCCAGCAGGTTATGACTGGCGTCGTAGATGTGGAGCCTGATGTCGAGGTTCGCGCCTGAATAGTTGTTGGTATCGAGTGCGAAAGGTTTGGCGTTAACACTTACATAACGCGGTTCGCATATGGTAAATTTAAAAGCGTCAATATCAGAGGGCTGAGTAATGAGGCCTGAATCTGTAGTGAATGTGCTGAACAGGTTAAGTGATTTAGCGTTGGCAAGATCATTGCCCACATCATCCGGCAGAAAGCTCAGGTAGTTAAAACCTGTTATTCCCGCAGAGCTGTGATCGTTCTGTATGTTGTTGCAGCCAAGCGCGTTGGGCCCGGAGTGCCAGATGGTAACATTTTTGCTGTAGCCAACACCCATTATGGGGGCCCAGGAGGTAACGCCGGTGCCTACTCCGGGGTGGTACTCGTTGGTTTTCTGGCATGAACTGTTGTAAGTGCTCTGATGTCTGAGGCTTAGTGTATGGCCCACTTCATGTGCCGCAGCTTCGGCCATGTTTTTTGTATTGGTACCCAGCTGATTCTCAAAAACCCAGCAGGGTGTTCCCGGTGTGCCGCCCCAGGCGAAACTGCCAACGTAAGCCACACCTCCTGCAGAGCCATACCATGAGCTGGTAGGTGTAAAGATCACTCGCATTCGCCTGTTTGGCAGCGCATTGTTAAACATGTTTGAGTCGGTGGTTACGTTCACATCAAAAGGGCGGTAATCTTCGCTAACTCTTTTCCAGATCTGGATCTTTGCTGCGTAACTGGAGTTACTGGCCTGCGCGTTAATGGTTCCTCCGTTATTCCACGAGGTGCCGGAAACCTTCTGCCCGTCAAAGTCGAGATAGATCACTTTGTTGGTGGCCGAGGGGTTGCTGTTTAAGATGGGGATCTGCGCCTGTACGCCGGTGAAAAGTGCAGTCAGGATCAAAAAAGTATAAAATCTGTTCATGTGTGTTCTTGTTATTCTACAACAATATCATCCTTTTCGCATTTTTTTAAGACAATGGCATCGTTATTAAGTTCGCCTTTGTAATAAAGTTTCTGCTCCTCGTCTATTAGAAAAGCAAAGGTGCTGTAAACGCCGTTAACCTGTACGTTGATAAAAGCATGGGGGTAGTAGCGGAGCTGGATCCTCACAAACTGCATATCGCCGTTGCTGATGTTTCGTAGTACGGTTGCCTGGTTGACGATGGGATTGTTTTTTACCTGCAGCTCATTGCCGGCAGGAGCCTGAAGAATCTGCTGCAACTGCTGAGCGGTAATGGTAAAATCAGCAGGAACATCCCTAGTTGTTCCGTTATTCTGCTGCGCTGAGCCCAGCTGGTAAAGGCCAATGCACAAAAGCAGGGCCATTTTTCTGAAGAGGGTCATGGGGTTTTTAAGGTTTAGTCTTTTCCCCTTTAGGGGGAGAACAAAAATAACAAAAAAAGTGGGGAATAAAAGTTAAGAAAAGAACAGGGGCAAAGTACGGAGTACAAAGTACAAAGTACGAGGTTTGAGGTACGAAGTACAAAGTGAAGGTTCGACGTACGAGGTAGGGAATACAAAGTTCGAGGTACGGAGTTCAAAGTACGAGGTACGAGGTACGAGGTACGGAATACAAAGTACGAGGTACGAGGTACGGAGTTCAAAGTACGAGGTACGAAGGTGTCGAAGTAAGGGAGTGGCTAAAATGTTAAAAAAGTACGGAATATGTACGGGTGAAGTTAGGAAATGAGACTTGTAAACAATACAGAATCTTACAAGGAGCCAAAAAGTTCACTCAGGCGACATAAACACTCATCAGCTTATAAAGCAGCCCGGCTCATTTTAACAGATAGCCGGCTGAGGCAGGGCCTATCTTTATTATATGGCATTTCAGACAGGACCAATCACATTAAAGGGGACCATAGGAGGAATAACCTTTTATAAGAGCATTTACGGCAACCTGGCGCGCGCAAAAGGCGGGCCCACACGTAAACAATTTAAGAACGACCCTGGTTTCGCGCGCTCGCGGGAGAACAGCGATGAGTTTAAACACTGCTGCCTGCTTACAAAAAA
>JAEZDS010000160.1 GCA_023433205.1 Bacteroidota bacterium | reverse complement strand
GATGTTCTTGAACTCGGACTCTATGCTAACTCTTCAGGGGCGGCACGCAGTCCTGGCGGCAATAACTACAGTGGCCAGTATGCTACAGCATGGACAGGCAATGGCAGCAACAGCCAGAACAGAGCGCACGTTGATTGTAATGGTGATGGCACGGTTGATGCGGGCGATACACTGGCAATAAGTCTTAACTGGAACCAGTCGCACGCCTTCAAAAATGCAGGATCATCCGTGAGTGGAGAAGACCTGACCCTTGTTCCTGCAACTTCTGGTGCGGGCAATGTTGGCTGGAACACCGTTGACATTATACTTGGCAGCGTGAGCAACAACATCAGTGATATTTACGGCATAACATTTGACCTTACATATGATGCCTCTTTTGTAGATAACGATCAGGTCCATGTGCGTTATCCCTCCTCTTTCCTGAGCGCGGGTAACACCAATATTCCGTTCAGGCGCGTTGATGCCGGGGCGGCTGTGATCAATTGTGTTAGCGTACGAACCGATGGCAATCAGGTGAGCGGCAACGGTAAGATCGGGGAGTTCCTGTTCAAACACAATGGCAGCAAATTGGGGGAAATGACCTTTTCGGCGAGCAATGTAAAAATGATAGACGCCGGTGGAATGGTTACAGATCTTACCGGTGGTTCCGGAACTGCGCTGTTCCTGCACCTGGGTCTGGAAGCTCAGGCGGGTTCAGCAAAGATCGCTGTGTATCCTAATCCTGCGTCAGGCAGTGTAATATTCAAATCGGGCAACAGCACAGAACTCAGCTACAAGGTGGCTGACCTTACCGGCAGACTGATCTCAGAGGGAACATTTAAAGGAGAAACAAAGATCGATGTTTCTGCATTTGCCGCCGGCACTTATATGGTGAGTTTTGAGGGTGAAGGCCTGAGGGAGGTAAGAAGACTGATCAAAGACTAGGCTGCATCACAAATTCGGTGCGCAAAGAACCACACTTAAGAATACGCTGATAGAAGGCCGTCTTTCCAGGACGGCCTTTTTGATGATACAGCGGTGCAGGATTCAGCGGAGCAGCCGGGGCTTAATTATTTTTGGGAACTCCATACCGGGCATTCCTTTAAATTTGCCCCATGAATCTGGCGATTGACTTTGGAAATACCCGTATTAAAGCTGCAGTTTTCAAAAATAACAGCATACAAGGCGAGGCAGTGTTTTTTTCGCCCTCAGAATTGCTTAATTCGCAGCTGTTAGCTGGAGTGAAAAATTGTATAATTTGTTCCGTCACCAGTTTTCATGTTGGGGTGATGGAGCAGCTGAGCGACAAAATGCATCTCCTTCTTTTTAAACCTGACACAGCTGTTCCGCTTAAAAACCTGTATAAAAGCGCACTTACGCTGGGGTCTGACCGCCTTGCTGCCGCCACAGGCAGTTATCTGATCTATCCGGATGAAGATGTTCTTACAATAGACGCCGGAACCTGTATCAAGTATAATTTTGTGAATCGCAGTAATGAGTATCTTGGAGGAGCTATCAGTCCCGGCGTCTCAATGCGTTTACAGGCCATGAACCATTTTACGCAGCGCCTCCCTCTGGTGGAACCACAGTCCGGTTATTTTAAACTTACAGGAGAGAGCACTGTGGAATCGCTTCTGACAGGAGCCATTGTTGGCGCCGCTTGTGAGGCCGACGCCATGATTAACCGGTACCGCGAGAAATATCCCTCACTTAGGGTGGTAATTACCGGCGGCGATGCCCCTTATTTGTCGGGCCAGTTAAAAAACAGTTTCTTTGCGCAGCAGAATGTCCTGCTGCAGGGACTTAATGCCATCCTTAACTATAACCTTGAAAAATAAAGCACCGATAACACAGCTGATCCTGCTGTTAGCCCTTGTCGTAAATGTAAACGCGCAAAGCAATTCATACAGTCCCTATTCCCGTTTTGGTATCGGCGAGCGAGAGCCGGTTACATTCGCCCATAACCAGGGTATGGCAGGAGCCTTTATCGCCCACAAGCCCGATAGCAGCATGCCGGTATTTATTAATGCGGGCAATCCAGCCGCTTACGCACTCATAAGACTGACTTCGCTTGAGATAGGTGGCCGTTACAAGTATTATGACATAAAGGGTGCCAACACAGGCATTAAAAAGTTCACTGCAAATTTTTCGTATGGCGCGCTAGGATTTCCCGTGGGAAAAAATGCAGGTGCCAGTTTTGGTATTATGCCATACAGCTCTGTTGGTTACAGTACTGAAAACGTGCAGGCTTCTGCCCTGGGAGAAACACGCAATCTCTACAGCGGCAGCGGCGGACTCAACAAAGCATACCTGGGTTACGGCATTATGCCTTTTAAAAGCAGGCTGCTGAAATTCCGCTACCGCAAATTAAATCGCCCCGATTCATTGCAGACCATGTCCTCTTCTGCACTCAGAGCCGGCCTCTTGGTTAACAAATTACTCAGCGACCTCTCAGTGGGCGTTAATGGTAATTACATGTTTGGCACCTTAATACATAATTCACGCATTATTTTTCCTAACGCTCAGTTGTATAACAATACCTACAGCGAGCGATCAGTGATGGTGGGTGATTTTACAGGCAATTTTGGATTGCAGACTGCCTTTACAATAGATTCTGCCAGGGCCACAAACGGGCGCAGAAGGTTGCTTACTGAAAAAGTAAAGATAGTTTTTGGGTTTTACATGACACTGGGTAATGAGCTGCGCGCAGTGAGTAATAACGTGGCTTATAATTTTATTTACAATTCGGCGCGTCAGGAGCTGATCCGCGATACCGTGAACTTTGACGCTGAGAGGTCTGCAACTGTGAAATTGCCAACTGAGCAGGGATTCGGTATAGGCATCAAAAAGGGAGAGCGATGGAATGTGGTGGCAGATTTCGCGCTAACCAACTGGCAGTCGTTTAACGCTCCTTATAGCGGTGGATTGTTCAACAACAGTTTCCGCACCGCCATTGGTGCCAATCTGGTTCCCGAAAAATACGCAGCAGGCCGTAATGCATTCTGGAAAAAAGCCAACTACAGGTTTGGAGCGGGATTTGAAAGCGGATACATTAATCTTAACAACACCAATGTTTCCACCTATTATGTTTCGGGAGGAATAGGCCTTCCTGTTGGTATAGGACGACTTTCTTCAATGATAAATATCAGCGCGCAGCTGGGCAGTACCGGCACCACCGGCAATGGACTTTTTCGTGAGAACTTTGCGCGGGTGCATGTGGGTTTTACTTTCTGCGACCGCTGGTTTCAGAAGTTCAGGTATGACTGATGGGCCGGCACAACCTTATAAGAATTTTACCGGTATTGCTTGTTTTGGCAGGCAGCTGTAGCAATGATATGCGCGATGTGCGCGCTCTTCCAAAGAACAGTTTAACACCCTCGCAGGTAGGCGACAGTGTTACCATGTTATACACCGACAGCGCCAGACTTAAGCTGATGGTGAAGGCAAACAGAATGTTGTTGTTTGACAAAAACGTAAGTGAGCCCTATACTGTGCTGCCAAAAGGCGTGTTTGTTACTTTTTTTGATGATAATGAGGAGGTTTCAGCTACCCTTAAAGCCAATTACGGTGTGCGTTACGACGTTAGCAGGCGTATGGAAGCCAAAGATGCGGTTGAACTGGTGAACAGAAGAGGCGAAAAGCTGGAGACCGAGAAACTCACTTGGGACGAAAAAAGCCGGCGGATCTATACCGATGAATTTGTGAAGATCACTACCGACAAACAGGTGATAATGGGGACCGGCATGGAGAGCAATGAGGATTTTACCAAATATGAGATAAAAAAAGTGACAGGTGTTTTGCAACTAAACGACGATGGATTATAAAACTCAAAATAAGATCTTCCTGATTCTGGAACGGATGTGGCTGTTTGCCGCTGTACTGGGCGCTTTGCTCGTTATTTATTTCCTCATAAAAAAAGACAACGACAGCGCCCTTTTCTTTTTCGGATTTTTTATACTGTCGGCTGTTTTTTACCTGCTCAGGAAACGGCAGCGGACCCGGCATTCTGCTGGAAACAACAAGACCTGAATCAACACAGGGCAGGGATTATTTTTACCTTAGCAGAAAATGCTGCTGCTGTTAAAAGAAAGTGTGCTGTTTGCCTGGCAATCGCTGGTGGTAAATAAGCTACGTTCTTTTCTGAGTCTGCTGGGCATTACAATTGGCATTTTTGCCATAATTCTGGTTTTTACTGTAGTTGACGGTTTGGAAAGTAATATGCGGGGCACTTTGCGCTCGCTTGGCAGCAATGTTATCTACGTACAGAAGTGGCCCTGGCTCTTTAGTTCAGATTACCCCTGGTGGAAATTTATAAACCGGCCAATTCCCGAGTACAAAGAAATGGTGCAGCTTGGCCGGCGGGTAAAAAGTGCTGAGGCTGTGGCCTTCAGGCTTGGGGCCAGACGAACGCTCAAATATAAGTCAAACAGTGTTGAGCGCGCTGTGGTGGGGGGTATCTCGCATGACTACTATAAGATAAAGGCATTTGAGCTGGTAGGGGGGAGGTACTTCACTCTTTCTGAGGTGGAAGCAGGTAACCGGCTGGTAATATTAGGCGCTGAAATTGCCGAAGGGCTTTTTGGTGATGAAGATCCTGTAGGCAGAGACATAAAGATCGCCGGCTTAAAGGCCACTGTGATTGGTGTCCTTAAAAAGGAAGGAGAGTCCATGCTTGGCATGAGCTTCGACTACCAGGTGTTTATTCCATTTAACTTTGCCAGGTACGTAATGGATGTACATTCAGAGAACGCCGATCCCACCATTTATGCCAAAGCCAAACCACAGGTAAGTAATGCCGAGATGATCGATGAATTGCGGGGGCAGATGCGCAGTCTGCGGAAGCTGAAGCCACGTGCCGATGATAATTTTGCCCTCAACGAACCAAGTATGCTGAGTTCACAGTTCGAGATCGTTTTTGATGTCATTGGCACCGCCGGCTGGATCATAGGAGGATTTTCTATCCTGGTAGGAGGTTTCGGCATCGCAAATATCATGTTTGTGAGCGTACGTGAGCGCACCAGTCTGATTGGGATACAAAAGAGTTTGGGGGCACGCAACTTTTTTATCTTAAGCCAGTTCCTTTGCGAAAGTATCTTTCTTTGTATCATCGGCGGCTGTTTTGGCCTGCTGCTCACCTTTGCGGCTACTTCACTGGGGAAAGATATTTTTGATATGGAGATAACTTTAACTGCAGGCAACGTGGTACTGGGTTTTACCATCTCAATTCTGATAGGGCTGATCAGCGGCTTCATTCCCGCATACAGCGCCTCACAGCTCGACCCGGTAGAGGCAATCAGAAGTAACTGATGAAAAGGCCCCGCATCATATCTGTAATTTGTATTCTGGGATACCTTACAGTGCTTTTTACATTCCCTCAGGTATTTTCTCCCGCTATCAAAAAGCTGGGCCTTTTTGTGCCTGCGGTTTACGGAATTATTGTGGCAGCGAGGTTCATAGCCTGCGTGGGACTGTGGTTCTTTAAAAAATGGGGTGCTGAACTTTACGTGGCCTCATTCTTCGCATCGGTGCTTTTTGAGCTGCTGAGCGGCACAGCCGGCAGCGGGCTTATCATAAGCAGTGTTATGAACCTGGTGTTTATTATTTTTCTTCTGAGGTATTATCCCCGCATGAGCGCCAATCTCTAGGCTTAAGGCATTTAAGACAATTCACAAAAGTTGTATGTCGGCAAAAATAAATTTGTCCGGTGAAAAAGAAATTGTATATCTTTAAATAGGAATTGAAAAAATGGGTAAAAAGATCGGTTCCCTCACTAAAACACACAATTTAATCGCCAATACCTATGGTTGACGAAGTAGAAACAACTAATATTTTAGACACACTAAAGAGCTTTTTTGGCTTTGACGGCTTTAAAGGCAACCAGGAAAAGATCATCAAAAACCTGCTTGCGGGTAAGGACACTTTTGTAATTATGCCAACCGGAGGAGGGAAAAGTCTCTGCTACCAGCTTCCGGCTCTGGTTTCTGAAGGCACTGCAATTATAGTGTCGCCACTTATCGCCCTCATGAAGAATCAGGTTGACGCTATCAGGGGGTTCAGCAACGAAAATGGCATCGCGCACTTCCTGAACTCCTCTCTGAACAAAGGCGATATAGCCCAGGTAAAAAAGGATGTGCTCTCCGGAAAGACCAAACTGCTTTATATTGCCCCGGAGACACTCACCAAGGAGGATAACATCAGCTTTTTTAAAGAGTTCAGGATCTCTTTTTTCGCCATAGACGAGGCACACTGTATCTCTGAATGGGGCCACGACTTCAGGCCTGAATACCGCCGTCTTCGTCCGATCATTGACGCTGTTGGCGGAGTTCCTGTAATGGCGCTTACCGCCACCGCCACCCCAAAGGTGCAGCAGGACATCCAGAAAAACCTCGGCATGATGAAGGCCGACCTTTTTAAATCTTCCTTTAACAGAGGTAATCTTTTTTATGATGTGCGTTCAAAACAGAACGTAAACAAAGAGATCATTAAATATGTAAAACAAAATTCGGGGAAAAGCGGTATCATTTACTGCCTCAGCCGGAAAAAGGTTGAAGAAATTGCGGAGGCGCTGAAAGTGAACGGCATCAAGGCAGCTCCGTACCATGCCGGACTTGATGCACGTGAAAGGGCGCGTACCCAGGATCAGTTCCTGATGGAAGAGCTGCATGTGATTGTGGCAACCATCGCGTTTGGAATGGGAATTGACAAACCTGATGTTCGTTTTGTGATCCACCACGATATTCCAAAGTCACTTGAAGGCTACTACCAGGAAACCGGCAGGGCAGGACGTGATGGCGGCGAAGGAAAATGCGTTACTTTTTACAGCTACGACGATATCATGAAGCTGGAAAAGTTCATGAAGGATAAACCGGTGGCCGAACAGGAAATTGGTAAACAAATGTTGGCGGAAACTGCGGCTTTTGCTGAAACCAGTAGCTGCAGGCGTAAATTTCTGCTCCACTATTTTGGGGAGGAATTTGAAGAAAAACTTTGCAACGGCATGTGCGACAACTGCCGTAACCCCAAACAGCGTTTCGAGGCCAAGGAAGATCTTGAGCTGGCCATCTCCTGTGTACAGGAAATAAAGGAAAAACATAAGATCAAGGATGTGATCAATGTGTTAATGGGCACGCTCACTGCTACAGCCAAATCCTACAAACACAACATCTGTAAAAGCTGGGGCGAGGGCGTTCAGGATGAAAAAGATGAGAAATACTGGCTGGCAGTGGTGCGCCAGGCAATCGTGAATGGCTTCCTTTCAAAGGACATTGAAAACTACGGTCTGGTTAAGATGACCGATAAAGGCAGAGCTTTCCTGAAAAAACCGCATTCCGTTAAATTTACCCGTGACCACGATTATGATGCGGAAGACGGAGACGGGAACGATGACGACATCATCCTTAACGGGAAAAGCGGAGGCGGTGCTGCCGATGAGATGTTGTTCAACATGCTGAAAGACCTCGTAAAAAAGACGGCAAAAGCCAAAGGCCTGCCTCCCTATGTTATTTTTCAGGAGCCCTCACTGGAGGAAATGGCCATACAGTATCCCATTTCTATGCAGGAGCTTACAAAAATAAGCGGCGTGGGGTCAGGGAAAGCCACCAAGTACGGAAAACCATTTGTTGACCTGATCAAAAAATATGTTGAGGAAAATGAGATAGAAAGGCCGGTGGACATGGTGATCAAATCTGTGGTTAATAAATCCGGACTTAAGGTTTATATAATCCAGAACATCGATCGCAAGATCAATCTTAACGACATGGCCCGCAGCAAAAATCTTACCCTGCCAAACCTTCTTACCGAAATTGAGACCATTGTTGAGTCGGGCACCAAAGTGAACATCAATTATTATATCGACGACATCATGGACGAGGAGAAGCAGGATGAGATCCTCGAATATTTTAAAGAAAGCGAGACCGACAGTGTTGAAGCCGCGCAGAAAGAACTTGGAGAAAACGACTATTCTGAGGAAGAGATCAGAGTGATGAGGATCAAGTTCCTTTCTGATTTTGGAAATTAAGGAAGGTCTGGAAAACTGTTACAGATCCTGATTCCCCATGGAAACAGGATTTTTTTGTATTGACATTTGCCCACTGCCCACCGCCCACTGCGAACTGCCCACTTCCAGTTTCTCCGTGTCCCTCCGTGTTCTCTGTGTATTCTAAGCATATGTCAAGTTAATTTTTCAACAATTCTAGGCCGCCCATTTTTGGATTTCAACATAGGGAGTTCTTCGTTTTACCACTGCGAAAACCCTGTGCAGCA
>JAEZDS010000149.1 GCA_023433205.1 Bacteroidota bacterium | reverse complement strand
TGCGCGTTCGCTCGCCACTACTTGCGCAATCACTAAATTGTTTTCTTCTCCTCCGGTTACTTAGATGTTTCAGTTCACCGGGTTTGCTTCTTCTCATTGCTGAGAGATAACTGGTCTTCAACCAGCTGGGTTGCCCCATTCGGAAATCTCGGGATCGATTCGTATTTGCCAATCCCCCGAGCTTATCGCAGCTTATCACGTCCTTCTTCGCCTCTAAGAGCCAAGGCATCCTCCATACGCCCTTACTTACTTTCTTCTTTGCACCTCAATGTGAGTTAACACCTCAAGGCCGCGCGGCATGCAGCTTTTGCTCCGCATGCCAAGAACTCGTTTTTTTAAATGGTTTCTCTTCCATTCATTGATTTAATAGATTTTCTGACCTGGCCCCGATTGTTATCGGGAGATCAGAAGACATCTATCTGTTGTCACACTTTTGTATCACTACAAAAGTGGCTCTCGTGTCTTTATCAATATGTCAAAGAACGCTTCGACCGCCGTAGCCTTTAGCGAAGGCGGCTCGATTTTTTCTCTCCTACGCTCCTTCCAGAGCTTCGAAGAGATCAATTTTTTTCCTCTCTGGTCCTTTTTCGGATTATTGCCTGCGGCAATGATCCGTTAAAGCCGTGGAGTGGATCAACCAGCCTGTTCGCTCTGCGAGCGAACCGCTGCGCCTACCGGCGCTGTGTCGTCTGTTTCTCGCTTCGCTTACAAAAACCTTACAGGTTTTTGTCGCTTCGCTCCAAACAGCCGGCCTGGTGTTGATCACCAAGTGGAGAATAACGGATTCGAACCGTTGACCCCCTGCGTGCAAGGCTGGTGCTCTAGCCAGCTGAGCTAATCCCCCAGTTTTTATACTATGGGACTAAGGCCATTTCCCAAGTCTTTCAAACAACTTTTTCTTTCTCAAAAAACCTCAACAAAAACTATCAAGTCGGCAGTTATCAGTGGGCAGTGCAGTTCTTAACTGCTTACTGCTGCTGCTTACTGCAGACTGACCTTGTAGTCCCGAGCGGAGTTGAACCGCTGACCTCTACATTATCAGTGTAGCGCTCTAACCAACTGAGCTACGGGACTTTTTCGATTTACGATTTCTTGATTTCCGATTTACGATTTTTGTTTCTTTCAATCGTCAATCGTCAATCGTAAATTGTCAATCCAATGCGCCTTTGTTGGCAAGCTCTATTCCAGCTCTTGTCCCGATTCCTCGGGATGGGTTTTATTTTCAATAAGTAAAAAAGATTGATAAACCAGTGACCATTAAATGACCTTTGTATTACGTTAAGTAATAAACACAACAGCGCCTTAAAGGACGACTCCAGAAAGGAGGTGTTCCAGCCGCACCTTCCGGTACGGCTACCTTGTTACGACTTAGCCCCAATCACCGGTTTTACCCTAGGCGGCACCTTGCGGCAACCGACTTTAGATACTCCCAGCTTTCATGGCTTGACGGGCGGTGTGTACAAGGCCCGGGAACGTATTCACCGCGCCATTGCTGATGCGCGATTACTAGCGAATCCAGCTTCATGAGGTCGAGTTGCAGACCCCAATCCGAACTGAGACTATTTTTAAAGATTTGCATCACATTGCTGTGTAGCTGCCCTCTGTAATAGCCATTGTAGCACGTGTGTAGCCCAGGACGTAAGGGCCGTGATGACTTGACGTCATCCCCACCTTCCTCTCCGCTTGCGCGGGCAGTTCCATTAGAGTCGCCGGCCGAACGGCTGGCAACTAATGGTAGGGGTTGCGCTCGTTGCGGGACTTAACCCAACACCTCACGGCACGAGCTGACGACAGCCATGCAGCACCTAGTTTCGTGCCCTTGCGGGAAGCTCCCTTTCAGGAGCGGTCACTAACTTTCAAGCCCTGGTAAGGTTCCTCGCGTATCATCGAATTAAACCACATGCTCCTCCGCTTGTGCGGGCCCCCGTCAATTCCTTTGAGTTTCACCGTTGCCGGCGTACTCCCCAGGTGGATTACTTATCGCTTTCGCTAAGCCACTAAATGTTACCATCTAGCAGCGAGTAATCATCGTTTACAGTGTGGACTACCAGGGTATCTAATCCTGTTTGATCCCCACACTTTCGAGCCTCAGTGTCAGTTATAGTTTCGTTAGCTGCCTTCGCAATCGGTGTTCTATGACATCTCTATGTATTTCACCACTACATGTCATATTCCGCCAACGGCATCTATACTCAAGCCCTGCAGTATCAATGGCAATTTCTGGGTTAAGCCCAGAGATTTCACCACTGACTTACAAGGCCACCTACGCTCCCTTTAAACCCAATGAATCCGGATAACGCTTGCATCCTTCGTCTTACCGCGGCTGCTGGCACGAAGTTAGCCGATGCTTATTCTCACCATACTATCAGCCCCCTTCACGAAGGGGGGTTTTCTCCGGTGTAAAAGCAGTTTACAACCCATAGGGCCGTCTTCCTGCACGCGGCATGGCTGGATCACCCTTGCGGGCATTGTCCAATATTCCTTACTGCTGCCTCCCGTAGGAGTCGGATCCGTGTCTCAGTATCCGTGTGGGGGTTAATCCTCTCAGATCCCCTACTGATCGTCGCCTTGGTGAGCCGTTACCTCACCAACTAGCTAATCAGGCGCATACTCATCTTTAACCGCCGGAGCTTTCAAAATAAAACGATGCCGTTTCATTTATTATGGGGTATTAATCCGGATTTCTCCGGGCTATCCCCCTGTTAAAGGCAGATTGTATACGTGTTACGCACCCGTGCGCCGGTCGCCACCAGGTATTGCTACCCGTGCTGCCCCTCGACTTGCATGTATTAGGCCTGCCGCTAGCGTTCATCCTGAGCCAGGATCAAACTCTCCGTTGTAAAAAAAAGTTTGTCCCTTTTGATAAACAGTCTTCTAAGTTGGCAGCTGCAGTTAAGCAGTGTGCCTCCCCTTCTACCGTATCAAATTCGCCCCCGATAGCTATCGGGGAAGCTCATTTCATATTTATTATCTTAAGGACGTAATGTTGTCTGTGAACATCCTTTAAGGGCTAGCGCTTGAAAATGTCTCACGACATTCTCAGCTTTTTGCTGTGTGTTCATTAATTCGTAATACTCATCTCAATTAAGAGATCAAGTCACTTACTAATCATGGTTTATCAATCTTTTCAAAGAACGTTTTCACTCACCATAGCCATAGCGTAGGTGAGTTATAATTATCAATGGGCCGATAGCTGAAGGCGTCAGCACTAAAGCCTTTCCCAAATCAAAATTTCAAACTGTTTCAGAACGTTTCCCGACTCCTTCCCGATAGCTATCGGGATCAACTTCACTGCCGTTATCGGGGCTGCAAAATTACATATTCTTTTCTCAGCTGCAAAATTTATTTTCGATTAAATAAAAATAAATTTTTTCTTTTTCTTCAGCCGAACCTGGAGATTCGCCTGAGAACCGCAAGACAAGAAATTTTCGGGACGGCAAATGTACGCAGAGTTTCTTTACTGTGCAAGAAAAAACGCGCTGAACGGGTAAAAAGGAGGGTCAAATAATCCAGAATTATGAACAGTTTTCAAACAACTATGGCAAGTGGCTGAAAATCCGTGGCCTAACTTCATCCTGCTTTGCCCACCTGATATGCTACCCAGGTTTTAGTTAAATAGTGTTTAGCGACCCCAAAAAGCTGGTTGAGAGATTACATTTGAAAAAACTAAAAAGAAAATTGTGTCGGGAGTTAATAAAGTAATACTGATCGGAAACCTGGGTAAGGACCCGGAAATCCGCTATACAGAAGGCAATATAGCGAGACTAAGCTTCACTATGGCCACTACTGAAGTGTACAAGGATAAAAACGGCAACCGTGCCGAGCACACCGAGTGGCACAATATTGTAATGTGGCGGCAAATGGCCCAAAACGCGGAAAAATTACTTCACAAAGGTACTCAGGTGTACGTTGAAGGCCGACTTCAAACCAGGCAGTGGACAGATAAGGACGGACAAACACGCTATATAACCGAAATAAACGCCGAAAACTTTGTACTGTTACAGAAAAAAGAAGTAGCTAATCACAAAAGCAGCGAGGGAAATACTTCTATCGACCATAACCCGCCCTACTAGGCAATCTGCAGCAGCAAGTCATTTTTATGAACACCAGAAATGTAAAATGACAATCCCTGAATCTTTAATATGAGCGCAGACCAGGCTACTTTTGTCATATGATGCTGTTGCGAATTCTGTTATGTGGGATCCTCTTCTCCGGTTTGGTTTCCTGCGAGGAAGAAGATTTCTATTCCCCAAAACCTCGCGGTTATCCGCGAATCAATTTCCCGGAAAAAAAATACAGACAATTTGATACTACCTGCCCCTACCGCTTCGAGATTCCCACTTATGCCAGGATAGAACCCGACCGGCACATGGGGGCGGAACCCTGCTGGCTCAACCTGGTATTCCCCCAGTTCAGAGCCACCGTTCACCTCAGCTATAAAGAGGTTAATAACAATCTTCCTACCTACCTTGATGATTCGCATGATTTCGCCAACCGCCACCAGATAAAGGCCACCGGGCTTGATGAGATCCCCATCTTCAGGGACTCCAGTCACGTTTACGGTCTTTTATTTGACATCGCCGGAAACACAGCCTCGTCCGTTCAATTTTATCTTACCGACAGCACCAGGCATTTCCTGAGAGGTGCGCTCTATTTTAACGCCAAACCAAACACTGATTCCCTGAAAATAGTGGTTGATTTTCTTAAGCAGGACATTCTGCACCTGATAAACACAACCGCCTGGAAAAAATAAATTGTTTAAGGCAATTTGAATATCTTTACCACTGTGCGTTACCATGCTGTTTATGTGCTGCTATTTTGTGTGCTGCTAGGCGGCTGCAGGAAAAAAGAAGATCCGGCTCCTGAACCTGATCCGCCCACAAACACACCTGATACGGTTGCCGATCCTGACTGCAAAAGTTTACCTCCTCCTCCTTCTGGTTTCAACTGGGTTGACAGTACCGGCGACGACGAGAAAAACGTGATCGCTTTTTTTTACAACCCTGTAAATTCAGAAGAAGTACTGCTTATCACCAGGGGAAACATACAGGGTGCTAACCGTCTTATTAACTACAACCTTCGTACCGGTACTACCATCCACCTTGGCAATACGGGTGAATTTTTGCCAAGCATTAATCACAAAGGCTGGATACTTTTCAGCGATGCCAACGCCAACATCATCAAAATAAAAGTCAATGGCGATAGTGCGGCACAACTTACAAATACCCAGGGCGCTCACGATCCCCGCTGGGATCACACCGGAAATTCGTTTTATTACCTACAGGATGCGTTCAGTACGGTAGCTTCACGACTGATTCGCGCTTCAGCTAAGGGAGTACCCTTTGCCAATGATCCGCATGATTTGCCGGGCACCGTTCCTTTTAAAAAATCGGATAAAATTCTCTGGCTGAAATCAAACCAGCAGCAGGTAACAATGCTGATCCGAGACAACCACAGCGGACTGGAAACCCCTTTAATTCAAGCTCCAGCGCTTAGCAAAGGACTGCCTTTTGAGAATCTGTGTATCGACAATGCGGATGAAAAGATATACTGGTCAAACAAAGCAGGTATTATGCGTTACGAGCTTCTTACCAGAAAAACAGATACACTTTTTAAGACCTGCGAGACGGTGATCTACGACAACCCAATGACGGGCACGGCACCCAGTGAGATCAATTTTTCAAAACTTGTAATCACTCCCAAAAGTCCGTACTTCCTCATTCACAACTACCAAACCATCGAATACGATGTAATGCTCAAACAGCAGAGGGAGCTCAAATTCTTCAGATGATTACTTTTTAATTCGGTAAGACTCATTTTCTTCTTCAACAAAACCATCGTCGATCAGCTCGTTGAAGGCAGTGGTCCAGGTTTGGTCATTTTCAGAAGACATAGCAGTTTTGAGTTCATACAACGTTCTGCTTCTCTCGCTCAGCAGATTTTTGATCTTTGATTTCACCTTGCTGTAATCTTTGGGTTTTTTAGACAGGCATACATCGCAGTAACCGCAATCAGCATAATTAAACTCGTTGAAATATTTTAATAACTGAACCTGCCTGCATAACGCAGAATTGTTGCTGTAATCAATTACCGAATTGATCCTTTCAAGTTGCCTGGTTTTAAGCATCTGGTAGTTCTCAGGACTGATCCTGAAAAATTTTACATTCATCCTGTCTTGCAAAAAAACAATTCGCGGCAACAGGCTTTGAGGTACATAAGAAAGTATTTCCTCACCATCAAGGTATTCCAGCATTGTTTTTACAGCCACACTTCCTGTTTTGAGCCGGCGCGCTATCTCTTCCTCATTTATAAAAACGTAATCTTCAAATAAGCCGCCATAACTGCGCAACAAGGTCTTTATCAATGGTTCATGTTTTGGACTGCGAACCTGGATCTCATATATCTCCTCCCTGTTTGCACGCATCATTACTTTGGATGGTTCGAATCCAGCATCAAGAAGAGATAAAAGATTCTCCTTTTCCATGAACCTGATGCTGTTATATACCAGAACCGGCTGGAGGTTATAACTGGCACACACCCGGCCAATATCAAACTCAAAGCTTAAACCCTGCCCTGCCCCAACTGCAACCTGGTAGTAATTGCACAAAGCCTGATAAACCTGCTTAATGTATTCAGTCTCAGGAAAACCCCGCTCGAAATTGTCCAGAAGTTTTTGCTGGTCAGACCCCGAATAAAGCATAACGCAGTAAGCGGGTTTACCATCACGACCAGCTCTGCCGGCTTCCTGGAAATATGCTTCGAGGCTATCAGGCAGATCGATGTGAACAACAAAACGCACCTCCGGTTTATCGATTCCCATTCCAAACGCGTTGGTGGCGCATATAACCTGAGTGCGGTTATCTATCCATGCCTGCTGTATCGCCTGCCTTTCGTCATATTTCAAACCGGCGTGATAGGCCTGAGCTGTAATGTTTTGTTTGTTAAGCCATCTGGCAATCTCCATTGTGGCTTTTCTGTTGCGCACATATACCACGCCCGTTCCTCCAACATTCCTGATAATTTTCATCAGTCGTTCATGTTTATTGTCCTCCTTCTGCACCACATAGCGCAAATTAGGGCGGCTGAAACTTTGTCTGAATACTTTCTGGTCCTTAAATTCAAGTCGTAGCTGGATATCTTCTATAACTTCTCGGGTTGCGCTTGCTGTTAAGGCAATGATGCTGATGTCTTTAAAATAAGCGCGTACCTCCGATACCTTTAAGTAACTTGGTCTGAAATCGTAGCCCCACTGCGAAATACAGTGCGCCTCATCAACAGCGATAAGCGTAATGGGCAGATAAGAAAGGCTTTGTCTGAATCCCTCGTTTTGCAGCCGTTCGGGCGAAACGTAAATGAACTGAACATGGCCCTGGGCCGCGTTGCTGAGCGCCACATCAATCTGTCTTGCGTTCATCTGCGCGGTAAGGGCAACAGCCGAAATGCCGCGTTTCTTCAGATTCTCAACCTGATCGTTCATTAGTGCAATCAATGGTGAAATAACCAGAGTTGCTCCGCCCAGAACCAGACCAGGAACCTGGAAACAAATAGACTTGCCACCTCCCGTGGGCAACAGTGCAAGCACATCTTTTCTGCTGGCAGCTGCGGTAATGATCTCCTCCTGCAACGGCCTGAATGTGTCGTAACCCCAGTATTTTTTAAGGATCAAATAAATATCTTCCTTTATATTTGTGGCCATGGCGAGGTTATCAGGCGCTAATTTCATTAATTTTTCAGTAAAGGCCGCATCCGGGCAGTAATCCTGTGCCAGTAAACTACCTGCAACAGCTTAATGTTCTGATCAAACGATTGTTGTTGTGCTTCCTATTTTATTCTCTTAGCCGTTTCATCTTTTTTATTGTTCATGTAAACCATTTCGGGACCAATTTGGCCTTGTTTTGGTCTGATGCACTTAATGGATTGCGCTTCGACAGCTTTAGTATTATTGCAGGCAACAGCATTTTTATACTGCTGTCAGTTATTCCGTTTAAACACTTTTACAAAGGCTGGTACCAGAAACTTTTATTCTGGCTATTCGCTGTGGTTAACATTGTCTTTCTTGCCGCAAATTTTATAGATACCGCGTATTTTTCCTTTATCGGGAAAAGATCGGGGGCTGACCTTTTAAAGCAGATCGGTGGCCAGAGTGATCTGCGGCAATTACTTCCCCGATTTGTGGCTGAATACTGGTGGCTGATTTTGATTTTTGTTTTATTCAGCCTCATCTTTCTGTGTCTTTACAAAAAAATTAAAGTGCCGGAAGCTGTTGTTGAAAGACTCACCGGCAGAAAAATCGCCATCGTTACAGCTTTAATTACAACCACACTTTCTGCAACGGTAGTAGCACTGCGCGGAGGGCTACAACCTACGCCCATTGAGATTGTAACCGCGGGAGCCTGCACCAGACCAGGTCGTGCAGCACTGGTACTAAACACGCCATTTACACTTATCAAGACCCTGGGAAACGAAACACCTGAGGAATACCGTTTTTTTACTCAAGAGCAGCTTATAAACATCTACCACCCGGTTCATCACTTCTCTGAGAAAAAATTCACAAAACAAAACCTGGTGGTGCTTGTGCTTGAAAGTTTCTCAAAAGAATACACTTCACTCGGCAGGAAAAAAAGCTTTACCCCATTCCTCGACAGCCTGATGCAGCATGGACTTGTATTTACCAATGCTTTTTCAAACAGTACCAAAAGTATAGAAGGGATACCCGCAATACTGGCTTCTATGCCCTCCATGCTCGACAATCCCATCATCAACAGCTCATTTGCGACAAACGAACTAAGTTCCTACGCATCTTTGTTAGGGCCCGAAGGTTATCACACAGCATTTTTTCACGGTGGCAAAAACGGCACCATGAATTTTACCGACTGGACACGGCAGGCCGGCTACAACGCCTATTACGGCAAGAACGAATATCCGAATTCGACAGACTTTGATGGTTATTGGGGCATCTGGGATGAAGAATTTCTGCAATTCACAGCACAGAAACTCGATGATTTTAAGCAGCCATTTCATGCAGCGGCATTCACACTTAGTTCGCACCACCCTTACATGATCCCCGAAAAATATCGTCAGAAATTCGGAGCAGATCAGCCGTCAATTGAAACAGCCCTTCGTTATGCCGATTATTCGCTGATGAGGTTTTTTAAAGTGGCCCGCAACATGAACTGGTATAATAACACCTTATTTGTGCTGGTTGCTGATCATGCCGCTATCTCTGAAAAGTTTTTTATACCCAACCCGCTTGCCAACCTTTCAATTCCGGTACTTTTTTTTAAGCCAGACAATTCTTTGGCCGGCACCTACAATAAAGTGTACAGTCAGATTGATATTCTACCCGAAACCATGCTGCTGCTGGGCTATAACAAGCCTTTTTTTGCTTTTGGTTCAGCAGGATCCAGCCATAAAAACAGAATAGCCTTTTATCATGGAGACGGCAATCACCATGTTTTTACAGACTCCTTGTTTTATGTTTTTCAAAACGAAAACGTGGGAGCTGCCTACAACTATCTGCGCGACAGCAGTCTGAGCACTAACATACACGGCAGGTTCCCCATATGCGATTCCCTGGTAAAAACCCGCTTCAGAGCCTTTTTACAGACCTATAACCATACTCTTCTTAACGATGGGATCAGAAATTTTTACGCTTCCGGCCTGCCCCACGCAAGTGATTCAATGTCCGAATAATAATATCTCTGTATATTCGTTATCTTTTTATTTCTGAGTTCTCTTAGACATTATATCCTCTTTCTCCTTGTCTGCTGCTGTGTTCTTCTGCACGCTCAGAAAGCTACCATATCAGGCATAGTAACCGACGACCAGGGAGAGCGCGTGGAAAGAGCGGCTGTAGCGGTTAAGGAGTTTCCGCAAACATACACCTATGCCGATTCTTACGGCAGGTACACCCTTGAAGTGGAAATCGGTGTTACACTCACCCTGATGTATTATAACCTTAATCACATTCAGCACACTTATACTCTGATTGCCGGTCCCGGCGAAAAGCTGCAGTATTCACCGGTACTGATAACCCGCAACAAGATGATAGATGTTGTGGAGGTACGTGATTTTAAATCCCGTTCAGATGAATCTGTACATCTTGATCCCAAGAACTTCATTAGAATTCCCAGCCCAACAGGGAACCTTGAAGATATCATAAAAACGCAGTTGGGTGTAAGCAGCAACAATGAGTTAAGCAGCGGTTACAGTGTGAGAGGAGGGAATTTTGACGAGAACCTGGTTTATGTTAACGATATTGAAGTATATCGTCCATTTCTTGTTCGCAGCGGTCAGCAGGAAGGGCTGAGTTTCGCCAATCCTTACATGGTGCAGAACATCAATTTTTCTGCCGGCGGTTTTGAGGCCCGTTATGGCGACAAACTGAGCAGCGTGCTCGATATAACTTACCGGAAACCAACGAAATTTTCGGGCAATGCGTCGGCCAGTCTGCTCGGAGGAAACCTTCAGCTGGAAGGTGTAACCAGAAACCGGTTACTTTCATGGAATGTGGGGGGCCGGTACAGAACCAATGCGTATTTGCTGCGCGGACTCGATACCGAAGGTGAATACAGGCCGAGTTCTATGGACCTGCAGAGTTATCTGGTATTTGAGATCAGTCCGAAATTCAGAATTGAAGCGCTGGGAAATATTGCAAACAATAGGTATCTGGTGATACCGGCCACCCGTGAAACTACCTTTGGCACCATCAATAACGCATTAAGGTTCTTTGTTCATTTCGACGGGCAGGAGCTGATGCAGTACAATACCTATATGGGCGCGCTCTCTGCAACATTGCGGCCTTCACGTAAAACCCGCTTGAAATTTATCACCAGTGCGTACCGTGCAGATGAGCAAGAACTCTATACCGTGCAGGGTCAGTACTGGATTGATCAGCTGGAAGCCGATCTGGGCAAACCCAATTTCGGGCAGGTTGCATTTAACCGAGGCGTTGGCACTTTTTTAAATAATGGCCGGAATTATCTCACCGCCCAGGTGTACAACATTGAGCACAAGGGCTGGCACACTATCAGCAACAGAACCGAAGTTTTATGGGGTGCCCGCCAGCAGTTTGAAAGAATAGATGACAAGCTGGGAGAATGGAGAATGGTTGATTCTGCCGGCTTTGCTGTACCTTATAGTCCTGTAGAAATAAACCTGATTGATGTGTATAAGACAAGGATTGAACTCCTGTCAATGCGCTCGCAGGCCTATACGCAGATAAATACCACAAGAACACTTCGCGACTCCTCCTCATTCAGGTTTACTGCCGGGGTTCGTGCCAATTACTGGACTGTGAATGAACAGCTGGTAATATCGCCACGTATTACCATGGCATATAAACCGAACTGGCGCAACAACTGGCTTTTTAAACTCAGCGGCGGATTCTACTATCAGCCGCCTTTTTACCGCGAGTTAAGGAACATTAATGGCACAATAAATACCGGTGTAAAAGCGCAGCGCTCGTTGCACTACGTTTTTACCAGCGATTATATTTTTAAAATGTGGAACCGCCCTTTTAAGCTGCTGATGGCAGCTTATTATAAAGAACTCAGCAGTATTGTTCCCTATGAGATTGATAACGTACGGATAAGGTATTTTGCCAACAACAATACAAAGGGTTATGCAACCGGCGCCGACATAAGGATCAACGGCGAATTTGTACAGGGAGTTGAAAGCTGGGCAACGCTGGGAGTTCTTAGTACGAAAGAATACAGCAGGGATAACATTCACTGGCAGTATTTTAATGAGGACGGAGACCGCATACTGAAGGGGCAGGCATTTGAGGTGCTGGCCGACAGCCAGTTAGTGGATCCGGGTTACATTCCCCGCCCTACCGATCAGCTGGTAACTTTCGGTCTTTTTTTCCAGGATTACCTGCCAAGGTATCCTGCATTTAAGTTCAATCTTAACTTACAGTTTGGGTCGGGCTTGCCGTTTGGTCCGCCCACTCATTTGCGTTACCAGCAGGTGCTTCGTATGCCTCCATATCGCCGGGTAGATTGCGGTTTTGCCTACAATCTTCTTTCAGCAGGCAGAGAAAAGGGTGAACGCAAATTTGTAAACACTTTAAAAGAAGTATGGATCTTTGCTGAGGTTTTTAACCTGCTGCAGATCCAGAACTCAGTTTCCTATAACTGGGTGCAGGATGTAACCGGAAACCGCTACGCTATCCCCAACTATCTCACAAGCCGGCAGGTGAACGTGAAGTTGCAGGTGAGCTTTTAAGAATGCCAACATGGGCCAGGCGCAAAAAAATACGCCGGCATTTTGTTACCTTTGGCCGCTATGCTCAGCCTTAATCCTAAAGACCTCAGTGTGCAGCAGGTACAGCGCTATCTGCAAAACGCCATTGCACCCCGCCCCATCTGTTTTGCGAGTACCATCAGTGCAAAAGGGGAACCCAATCTTTCTCCTTTTAGTTTTTTTAATCTTTTTTCCAGTAATCCGCCTGTTGCGGTTTTTTCGCCGGCCTACAGCGGCCGTACAGGGACTTCCAAAAATA
>JAEZDS010000057.1 GCA_023433205.1 Bacteroidota bacterium | reverse complement strand
AGCCAAAGCTGTACTGGACGAGCTCAGCAAACAAACAAGGTCCTACAAGTCACTGGAGGCTGATGTAATATTTACTTCGTTCGGCAAGGACAAAAAACCAGTGGAAAAAGCGCAGACCTGGAAAATCAAATCCAAAGGCGATAAATTCAGACTTGAGATCCCCGGCACGGTGATTGTTTGTGATGGCAAAACCTTGTGGAACTACAACAAGGATGCACAGGAGCTTACTATCAAGAACTTTGATCCTGATAATGAGGACATGAATCCTGCACGCATGTTCACCATGTACGAGAAGGGTTATAAATTCAAATACGATAAGGAGGAAAAAGTTGGTGCAGCCACCGCGCATGTTATTGAACTGTATCCTGCGGTTAAACCTGAACGCAAAAGATTTCACACAATAAAACTGTACAGCGATAAAACTAAAAAGCAGATCATCAAAATGCAGATGATCATGAAAGACGGTGGTACGCAGCTTTATGAGCTGAAGAATATTAAAACCAATACCGAATTGCCCGACAGTTTGTTTGTATTTGATACTTCAAATATCAAGCCCGACCAGATCAACGACGAAAGGGATTAGGCTAAGACTTTTTCGGAACAGGTCGATAATAAACCCGGAAATGAAAGGAGTTTTAACGGCACTTTTTATAACCACTGCAATTAGCGGGTTTTCACAAAACGTTATCACCTTCAGGCAGGCCGAAAAGCTTGGTGTGAGGGTCGCAGAGTTAGATAGCATTTATCCTTCAGCCTTACATTCAGACTCAGCTAAAGCCGTTTTTCCAAATAGAGAGCAGGAATTTACCCGAGCCTATAAACAGACACTGCAGGAGCTGGGGAATTTCCTGAAACAGCACAAATTCAGCTGGGGTAAGGAAACTAAAAGTTTTAACCGGATTTATTTTAGTAAGAACGGGCAGATCGACTACTTCCTGTACAATTTTAAAGAAGGGGAGATCACAGCTGAGAAAGAAAAACAGTTTAGCCTGTTATTAATGCAGTTTATTAAAGATTACAAATTTCCTCTCGAAGCTGAGACGGGATTCTCGCAATGTAGTCCGGTAAGGTATAATGACTGAAATGCCCGGAAAGATTATGCTAGCAGTTACGGCTGTTTTTTAGTTTGCGGTTCAGGCGCAGTCTTATTATCAAACTAACCACAGAAAGCGCAATAAAGAGGATACCGAGCCCGAGATTCCCGCCAATAATTTCAAGCACTCCTGCCACCGCCAGAAAACCTGAGGCAACGTAACCTAACCATGCGTTTTTCATTCTTATAAATTTAAAAAAAAACCTCCCGGCCAGCGGGAGGTTTTTACATTTTCTAATAGTTTATCAACTCCTTACTGTCTGCGGCGTTTTTACAGCAGGCGCAGGCGTCTTGCGATCGAAATCCACAACAATTGGTGTAGAGATACAAAGCGATGAGTAGGTTCCGATAACACGTCCTATCAACAAGGCGAAAATAAAGCCTCTGATACTTTCTCCACCGAAGATAAAGATCACCACAAGTACAAAGAACACAGTAAGTGAAGTAAGGATTGTACGGCTTAATGTGCTGTTAAGTGCGTAGTTAATAAGCCTGTTGCGTTCTTCCCCGAATACATCGGTTTTTCCGCTGTCTCTTAAACGTTCACGGATCCTGTCAAACACAACCACTGTTTCGGTCATGGTATAACCCATCACCGTTAAGATGGCTGCGATAAAATCCTGCCCGATCTCAAGAGGCAATAATCCATCAAAAATGGTATAACATGAAAGAACAATGAGCACGTCGTGGAAGAGAGCAACCACTGAACCCAGTCCATACTGCCATTTCCTGAAACGTAATACGATGTACAGGAACATCATCAGACATGAGAACAACACTGCACCATAAGCACCATAAACGATGTCGGTTGCAATAGTTGGACCCACTTTCTGTTGCTGAACAATATCGTAGGGGATATTTAATGAGGCAAGGCCGGCGTTAAGGTGTTCCTCAACTTCATGGTCAGCATTCGGATCGTTGTCGGTTACACGATAAGTGGTTGTGATCTTGGCCTGGTTGTTTCCGCCAATGGTTTTTACATCAAGTGCTGCTCCTTCAAAAGAAGGGGCAAGCGCTTTTTTGATATCGTCGGTATTGATCTCTCCGTCAAAACGTACCTGGTAAGTTCTTCCTCCTTTAAAATCAACTCCAAGGTTCAGACCATCATTTTTAAAGTAGAAGATCACACCAACAATGATGATAACGGTAGAGATAGCATAGTAGAGTTTACGACGTCCAACAAAATCAAATGAAATGTTTTTGAAGGCATTTCTTGTCATGCTGTTGTCAAATGGAATGTCCATTTTGCGCTCAAGCATCCACTCGAATATAACGCGGGTGATAAGAATTGCGCTGAAAAGGGAAGTACAGATACCAATAAAGAGTGTAGTTGCGAAACCCTGAACCGGTCCAGAACCGAATACATAAAGGATGATGGCAAGGATGGCCAGCGTAACGTTAGAGTCGATGATGGATGACATGGCGTGTCTGAATCCTTCTTTAATTGACTGTGAAGTGGACTTGCCAAGCGCGAGTTCTTCACGCACACGTTCAAAAATAAGGATGTTGGCATCCACTGCCAGACCAATTGTCAGTACTATACCCGCTATTCCCGGAAGTGTAAGCACTGCGCCCAGCGAGGTAAGAATCCCCATTATAAAGAACATGTTCGCAACCAGCGCCACATTGGCTACCAGTCCCGACTTGTTATAATAGGCGTACATAAACAGAAGGATCACGATCAGCGCGATCACAAAACTGATCAGGCCGGAATCAATTGCCTCCTGGCCAAGCGAGGGGCCTACAATACTTTCTTCAACAATATGAGCGGGTGCAGGAAGTTTTCCGGCGCTGAGAATTGCGGCAAGCGCGTCGGCCTCAGCATCAGTAAAGTTGCCGGTGATCTGCGACTGGCCGCCAGAAATTTCCTGATTTACGCGTGGGGCCGAATACACCAGGTTGTCCATAACAACAGCAATGGACTTGCCTTTGCTGGCAGCGGTGATGGTCTTCCATTTCTGCGCCGCGTCGCTGTTCATGCTCATACTTATCAGCGGCATGCCACCTGATCGCTGGTCATAGTCTTTGCGCGCGTCGGTAATAATGTCTCCACTGAGTGCCGGTC
>JAEZDS010000009.1 GCA_023433205.1 Bacteroidota bacterium | reverse complement strand
GGTCGGTGATCAGGAGTGTACAAAGTCCGAGTTTGATGACCGACAAAACTAGTAGAAATGTTTTGGGATTTGGGTTATCGCGCCAGGTCGTTGTCAACATCCATTCTTTGGTGAAGGATCCTGATTATTTCCGGTATCTGATCATCAGCTATTCTGTAGTAGATAAGGTGTGACTTTACAGCCAAAGAACGATATCCCTTTCTAATGTGTTCAGCAGGTTTTCCTGCATTTAGATTTTTGCTGATATAAAGAAATTCGTTTATAATGAGTTCATAATAGCGATCGGCTTGTTCGGACGACCACTTGTAAGCAGTGTACTTCCATATTTGAGAGAGATCACTTACTGCTTGCGCAGTGATCCTATATCCGGGGCTTTTCACCCCTTCTTTTTTCGAAGTGATCGTAAGTGTGTTTGCGGATCAAAATCATATTTTATTTCGCTTTTTTCCCCTACGACCAAAGCTTCCTGCAGATATTTCAACTTTTTTTCTTCATTCTCCAGCAGGCGTAGTGCAGAACGGATAACTTCGCTTACTGAACCATAGCGCCCTGACTTTATTTCACTTTTGATGAACTTTTCGAAGTGGTCGTCGATACATATAGATGTGTTCTTGCTCATGAGTTTGTTCTTTAAAAGTACCAAAATTTGGTATTAAATCAAAACCCGTTCAGTTTTTTGAGGAGTTTTCTTTATTTTTTTCTTTGCACCTGTGAGAGCATTTAAATCTGAGTATTTTTGCGGCCATGATCAATGTGGCCATTTTTGCGAGCGGGGAGGGAACCAATGCCGAAAACCTGTTCAGGTACTTTGCTAACGATCCCAGAATAAGGATAAAGCTGGTAGTAACGAATCGCGGCAATGCCGGTGTTGTAGAAAAGGCGGAGCGTTTTAAAAAAACAGTTCACATTGTGAGCCGTGAGGCTTTGTATGACTACAGCCCGCAGCTCATAGAATTTTTGAAACTCGAGAAGATCGATCTGCTTGTACTTTCGGGCTTCCTGCTGAAGATGCCCGATGCTTTTATAAAAGCTTTTCCGGGCAGGATCATTAACATTCATCCTGCCCTCCTGCCCAAGTTTGGCGGCAAAGGCATGTACGGTATCAATGTTCACAAGGCTGTTCTTGAGGCCGGCGAAAAAGAGACGGGGATCACTATTCATTATGTTGATGAGGAATACGATCACGGTGATATCATCCTTCAGGTGCGCTGTGATGTGGCACCCGATGAAACGCCAGAATCCCTGCAGGCAAAGGTGCGGGCCCTGGAGTTTGAGTATTTTCCAAAGGCAATAGAGACCTTTCTCTGATCAGCTTGTTTTGCGGTAATTGATCACTGCCCAGGTGTTAAGAACAAGAGCGAACGCAGCAACTATCAGCAGATGGAAAAGGATTTCACCTCCGCCGCTTCCCTTGAGCGTTACCATTCTCATCACCTCAATCAGATAGCAGGCAGGAGTTAGTCTGGCTATTACCGCCGCCCAACCAGGCATTGCCTCTATGGAGGTGAAAAGTCCGCCCATCAAAATAAAGATCATCATAAAAAAGAACATGATAAACATAGCCTGCTGTTGCGTTTCGCAAAAGGTTGATATGAGCAGGCCAAAACCCAGTACCGCGAGCAGATAAACTGCAACAAACCCGTATAACAAAAAGATATTGCCCTGAGGAACTATACCATAAAAGAGCCAGGAAACAAACAACCCTATGGTGAAGATAACATTGCCCAGGATCCAGAAGGGCACCAGTTTGCCGATGATAAAATGATGTTTCCTGATTGGTGTTACGTTTATCTGTTCAATGGTGCCTGTTTCTTTTTCTTTCACGATGTTGAGCGCCGATAAAAAACCTCCTATCATGGTAACCAGAATGGCCAGGATGCCCGGCACCATAAAGAGTTTGTAGTTCATTCGCGGATTGTACCAGAAGCTTGTTACAACTTCGATGTTGGGAAAAAGGGAATAGTTGCCTGATGGCACCCGCTGTGCTAACACATCAGTCTGGAATTCCTTTAATATGTTTACAAGATAGCTCCCTCCCAGGTTCGCTTTTACACCATTAATAGCATTTACGGCAATCGACACTTTCTGCGGTCTGTTGTTAACAAGCTCTTTCTCAAAGTGAGGTGGGATCTCAAGCACCAGATTGGCCTCACCTGATTCAATAAAATTTAGCGAGTTGTGATATGATTTGTTGAAACTGCTAAGTCTGAAGTAGCCTGAGGAAGTGATCCTGGCCAGAAGTTTTGCTGAGTAAGGTGAACGATCGTGATCAGTAACCGCCAGATTAATGTTTTTTACCTCGTAGTCAGCTGTAAGTGGAAGGATGATCAGCTGCATGATTGGCATAATTGTAATAAGTGCGAGAATGGTCTTGTTCCTGAAGATCTGCCTGAATTCTTTTTGCAACAAAAATCTTATCGTTCTCATGCCAGACGGGTTTTAAAGTTTTTGAGGCTGAGTACAAAAAGAACCAGGGTCATGCCAGCCAGGATCAGTGTTTCCTTCCAGATGGCGTTAAAGCCCAGGCCCTGTATCATGATTGCTTTTACTATAATGTAATACCATTTGCTGGGGACAATGTGCGAGATCACCTGGAGTGGTACAGGCATATTTTCAATAGGAAACATAAAGCCGCTGAACAGCATGGTGGGCAGAAGCATCCCCATAAGTGATATAAGCATGGCTACCTGCTGGGTATTTGTTTTAATTGAAATAAAGATGCCCAGTGCAAGGCTGGTAATAATGAACAGCGTGCTTTCAGCCAGCAAAAGCAAAAGGCTGCCGTTTATGGGAAGGTCGAGTACGAACACGCTCAGCAGCATGATGGTGATGAGGTTGATGAGTGACAGGAAAAAATAGGGCACAGCTTTTGAAAGTATTACCAGCGAAGATTTAAAAGGCGATACAAGCAGTACCTCCATAGTGCCTGTTTCTTTTTCACGGACAATTGAAATGGCCGTCATCATTACACATACAAGCAGAAGTACAAGTGCCATAACGCCGGGCACAAAATTATGCGCGCCTTTGAGCTGGGGATTATAAAGCATCCTGACCTCAGGAATGATGCCTGCTGCCTGAATTGAGCCTCTTGTGAGGTCAACCTGGTAGTCGCGTACAATGGCTGAGATGTATGTGCTGAGCATGTTCGCTGTATTGGGATCACTGGCGTCGGCTAACACCTGGAGCTGTGCTGTATTCTGGTGAATGATTTCGCGGCCAAATCGCGGGGGAATAACAAGCCCAATTTTTACAGAGCCTTTTTTAAAAGCACTTTCAACTTCGGCCACGGATAGACAGGTTTCTTCAAGATCAAAATATTTGCTTGCGGCAATCCGTGCTACCAGTGCTCGCGATGCTTCATCCCTGCTCTGGTCAACCACCACAATTCCGGAGTTCTTGATCTCATTTGTAAGCGCGAAACCAAAGATGAGGATCTGCGCAACGGGCATTCCAAACAGGATAAAAAGGGTTTTCCTGTCTCTGAGCACATGCGCGAATTCTTTTTTTACGAAAGCCAGAAATTGTTTCATCACTCCAGTCGTTTTGCGCCCCTTGCCAGGGCATAAAATACCTCGTTCATGTTTTGTGCGTTATGATCAGCTCTGAGTTGTTGCGGAGTGCCAAGCGCTTCCACTTTTCCATCTACCATTATCGAAAGCCTGTTGCAGTATTCGGCCTCATCCATATAGTGTGTGGTAACAAAGATCGTAACACCCTTGTCAGCTGCATCATAGATCAGGTCCCAGAACTGCCTTCTGGTAATAGGATCGACCCCGCCGGTAGGTTCATCAAGAAAAACGATCTTTGGTTCGTGCAGTACTGCCACTGAAAAAGCCAGTTTTTGTTTCCAGCCAAGCGGCAATGAAGCCACCAGTTTTCTGGCTTCTTTCTGCAATCCCAGTTGAGAAATCAGCGCCGCGCTTTTTTCTTTCAGTGTTTTGTCAGGCAGACCATAGATGCCGCCATAAAACTGAATGTTCTCGGCTACAGTCAGATCCTCGTATAATGAGAATTTCTGGCTCATGTAACCAATTCTTTTTTTGATCTCTTCAGTTTGTGTATAGATGTCGTGGCCTGCTATGGTTGCAGAGCCTGAAGAAGGTGTGAGCAGTCCGCAGAGCATTCGCATGGCTGTGGTTTTTCCTGCCCCGTTGGCTCCAAGAAAGCCGAAGATCTCGCCTTTGTAAACGTCAATGGTTACTTCGTTTGCAGCTATAAAATTGCCATATCGTTTGGTTAGTTTGTGAGCGCTGATGACGGTTTCCATCTTTTTAGTTTTTCAGAAGATCAATAAAACTGTCTTCAATGGTAGCGGGTATTTCTTGTATCTCCAGCCGGTTCAGGCCTTTGTTTGTGAGGTATGTCTGCAATTCCTCAATATTAAATTCTGAAAAGGTGGCATGTACATATTCTCCGAATCCATAACTGCTTTTTGCTTTGCTGAAATCAGCAAGGGCTTTTAGCAGGGTTGAAGTTTTGTCGGCTTTGATCTGGAACAAAGTGGTGGGGTAGGCTGACGTTATTGCGTCGGGCGTATCAATTGAGAGGATCTTTCCGCCCTGCATTAGCGCTATTCTGTCGCACAGGCCCGCTTCATCCATGTAAGGTGTTGAAACCAGAATTGTAATACCCTGCTCCTTTAATCGTTTAAGCATCTCCCAGAATTCTTTTCGCGAAACAGGGTCAACTCCGGTTGTGGGTTCGTCGAGAAAAAGTACGGTTGGTTGATGAATTAGCGCGCAGCAAAGGGCCAGTTTTTGTTTCATGCCACCAGACAGTTTTCCTGCCCTTCTTTTTTTGAAAGGTTCTATCTGCACATAAATATCCTTTATAAGATGATAATTTTCTTTTACTGTGGTATTAAAGACCGTTGCAAAGAAGTTGAGATTTTCTTCTATACTTAAATCCTGGTAAAGCGAAAATTTCCCCGGCATGTAACCTGCACTTTTGCGGATCATCTGGTAATCCTTTACCACATCATAATTATCCACCTTTGCTTCACCCGAATCGGCCAGAAGCAGCGTGGTGAGGATGCGGAAGAGACTTGTTTTTCCGGCGCCGTCAGGACCGATCAAACCAAAGACCTCTCCTTTGTTCACTTTAAAGGATACGTTGTCTACGGCAATGGTCTTCTCCCTGCCGTAGGTTTTTGTGATATTTTTTACAACTACCGCTTCCACTTTAAAATTTTACCTCTGCGTACATGCCGAGTTTTAACGTTCCATCATTGGGCACTTTTATTTTGATGGCATACACCAGGTTGGCTCTTTCATCTTTTGTCTGTATAGTTTTTGGTGTGAATTCCGCTTTATCGCTGATCCATAGTATTGTTCCATTATGTGTGTTGTACTTTTCCTCTCCGGTGGCAGTTAACACCTGAACCCGCTGTCCGGTTTTTACCTTCCCAAGCTGGTCCGCGGTAAGGTAGGCTCTAAGGATGAGTTCAGAGAGATCGGCGATCTTATACAGTGGTTTGCCGGTAACTGCCATTTCGTGTTTGTTGGTGTAGGTTACCAGCACAGTGCCTTTAAGGGGATTGATCAGTCTGGATTTTTTCAGCTGATCATTTATTTGCTCTATCTGCACCAGAATTGGCACGGTCTCTTCATTAAGACCTCCTGAGGTGATACCCAGCGACGAGCGACTGGCGTCAAGTTGTTTCTCAAGAATATTCACCTGCGCGTTTACATCGTCGAGTTGTTTTTGTGTGGCTGCATCGGCTTTTACCAGGTTCTGCACACGCTGTTGTTCTCTTTTTGCCTGAGCAAGTTGTTCTTCAAGCGCTGCCAGTTGCGTATTTATACTTGGAGCCTTGCTTAGTACTGCTTTTGACTGAGCCATCAGCTGTTTTTTTCTGAGGAAAAGAGGCATGGTGTCAATATATCCAACGAGCTCTCCCTGTTTAAGCTGGGCACCCTCAAGCACCTTAAACTCTTTGATCTCGCCAGTTGCCTGCGCGGAGATGATGGTTTCTTCAGCTTCGAAAACACCGGTGGCATCGTACTGGTTCTTATTGCCGGTGCAGGAGAAGAGTGTTGAAAGCAGAAATAGTATAATCGTGTTTTTCATAGTCAGAATTTATTGAGAATTGCTGTTACCTCCCAGCAGGTTTTGTTTCTTGTAAGCCGCCATCAGTAGCTGTACCTGGTGTATAAGACGTGACTCGCGAGACTGCTGTTCGGCATTTACCTCCCTCAGATATTCGGAGGTGGTTAAAACACCATTCTCAAGTTTTGATTCAGCGGTTTTCCTGATCTCGGTTCTCAGCTCCACTATCTCGTCGTCGCTTTTAAGGAGCGATTCTAATTTTTCAATTTCCGTATCCTGTTGCAGCTCCTGGAGCCCTGTGCCGAAAAGAAAAAGCTCTTTCTGAAGAACTATGTTTTTTCTGGCAAGATCGTTCAGCTGACGGTCGTTTGTGATTGTGTACATTCCACTCAGATTCCAGTGCAGTCTTAGCCCTCCTATGTAATACGGTTCAAAAGTATTACTTAGCATGTTAAGCGCCGGCCGGCCCAGACCGCCCTGCACAAACAGATTTAGACGGGGTCTGCTGCGGCTGGTAAGTGTTTCTCTGTGTAAAGCAAGCATTGCTGCCTGCTGATCCAAAAGCTGAAGTTCGGGGCGGTTGTTGGTAGAAACTGCAGGTGGCATTTCTGGCAGCGACAGTCTGGTATTTTCATCAAGTTTTTGTCCGGCGAAACTACCCAACATGCTGAGGTATGCTTTTTTTGAAGCTGAGAGTTCAGTTTTGCGTTGTTCAGCCTGAAGGATCTCAGCTTTTAATTGTGCGGCATCACTTTTCAGTGCTATACCGTTTTTGATCGCCGCTTCGGTCTTTGTAAGCATGGCGCTAAGGTCTTTGATCACCAGTGATATCTGTGTGA